>NZ_JBHIOH010000082.1:0-125401 GCF_042195375.1 Bartonella sp. CL100XZDX
ATTGTTAATCATCACAAACAGCAAAACTTAAGGCTGGCATTTGCGACTATTTTTATATTTTTTACAAAACGGGCTGTTCAAGCGCTTCTTGACACTGCGCTGTGGTATGACAGCACCTGGACGACATATGGGTAAGTTTTCGGCTTTATGATTCTCGCACCAAGTCCCTCCCCCCACTTTATCACGAAAACCTGATTGAATCATACAAGCTTCTATGGTTGCTATTGCATTGTAGCTGAGCTTTCTGCTTTCTGGATCAGTATCATAAGGGGTTGGCATTCCACATTCTAATAAGGCTTTTCCTACCTCAGTAAAATCAGTAACACCATTTTTCTCCCACGTAGCTATCTCTCCTAGAGGAGGTTTATCGATATTACATCCAGTTACACTCACCAAAACTATTCCACTTAATAACTTTAAAATGTGTTTCATTTTTTACTCCATGATTTACTTAAAGGAAATTGTTCACGATGAGATGAGCCGTAAAACTTTTGGCATTTATAACCCACATCTCCAAGGCAAGTATGGGAGCTTATGAGATTCATGATCACTCTCCACCATTCTTTCCACCAGTTACTGCCAGCAGGTATTGTCTCATAAGTATAGCCATTGCCGCCAATAATTCTGCTTACAAAGTCATATCTATTCCCATCAAAGCCAACAGTGGTTTGTTTGCCATCACTCACATAACCTAACAGACCGGATGCAACTAAAGCATTAAAGGCTGGTCCATAGAGATTGATAGTCGTGTTTTCGTTGGCTATACCGTGCACACCTTCTTGTTTGAAAGAATTCAGCATATTCCCCAATGTCATTGTCCCGCGACTATGTCCATAAAGTTCTAATCCTGTAAGACCATAGCTATACATCAAATCTTTTGCTTCTTGTGTTGAATTGGTCAAACCCCAAAAGTTATTTTCCATAAACTTCTGATAGCCCGCGACTAGAAGTTCTGAGATAGCAGAATCGGCTTGAGGGAACACAACAAAATAAAGCGGTTCATTTTTATTCTCTGCATGTTGCTCTGCATAAACAGCAGCTTCATAGGGTGGCGAAAGATGCCATTAAAGGACACATGCACCTTGCCATCAGAGCCTTCTTGCAAATGCTGCTTTTCTTCATCCGTTAAATAATGGAACTTGGGGATTTTTTGTCCACGAGCATCTCTTATAGGTACCCCATTCGCATCTATTTCATAGAGTATATTACCCTGTTCATCACGATCCACCACGGCGATGGGGTGCTCTTTGATAAACATGGTTTTATAGGAGTCATCGCTGTATTTAAACCCTTCTTCTAAGAGTTGGGTTGCCATTTCACGGTTTTCATGGACGATTTGTTCCAGCTTGCCTACATCGAGCTGTTGTACACCCTTATGGGCGGTGGCAGTATCACGATTAAGGGAGGCTATGGCTTGTTCCACATCTTGCCCTGTCAATGCCTTCTGCCCTGCTTCATCAGTCAACACAATGGTGCCATTGCTGATAGCAGATTTGGTATATCCTTCCTCTGAATCTTTAGCTTTTGAATGATCTAAGACATTTTTAGCAATGTTTTTCCCGACACCATATTTGCCCTGATACATCGGACCACCCGCAGAAATGCTTAAACCTTGGCTGCTAGCTTGAGCATGCGCACTGTTGCTGATATCACTGGTGGTAATGCTTCCTGTGGTCAGGCTGTTTTTATCTGCCGGCGCGGTGCTGGAAATAAGCCCTCCGGTCAACGTTGTTTGATTTTTAACGTTGATCTTAAAACCACCATCACCCGCTTTGATGCCTGATTGCTCCACAACACTATGATAATCACTAGAGGATTTATCCTTGTTCAAGGAAATATTGGTTGTGGCTGTACCATCCTTTTCTCGGCTATTATACCCAATGGAAACAGAGTTTTGCTTGCTGGAACTTTGTCCCGTATCACTGCGGCTGGTAACGGAGAAATCACCCCCTACTTCCATTTCTACTTGATTTCCAGAAACCACAGCACCTGCCAATGTGGTATCCTCTCCACTGCTGGTATGAACAGTGCCGGTGCCTATAATATGGCTGTTCTTCTGGTGAACCTCCTCACTGGAACCCTTGCCTTTACCAAAAGAAGCATTCCCCATCCACCCTGTACCCACCGGTACCATAACTATACCCAACATTCATTGAAGCGCTTTGCTTGTGGTTTTCTGTGCTTTGCGTATTTTGCGCACTTTCAAAAGTGATATCTTCACCTGCTTCCATGGTGATATTCCCGCTCTGTTCATCATTGCTTTGCTTCGGGTTTGTGCCGGCAATAATATCGGCTCCAACACCATGGATGCTGCCTTTGTGGGCTTGCATGTTAACAGCGCGTCCTGCTTCTATTGTACCTGTTACCGCAGTAGAAGCTTGAGAAGAGCCCTCTGCCTTCTCTGTCTTAAAGCCCACGGTTACGCTAGCAGAAACATCAGCAATATCACGAATAGACTGTTTGTTTCCACCTTTCATCCCATTATAAAGACCTTTGCCTTTGCTATAGAGATCATAGCCTTTTAGACCAGCAATAAGACCATTGCCGATTTTGTGTTTTGTATCTCCATGACCAAAACGTTTGGCTGCATCCTTTACATCTTTTACTGTACCAAGAATACCCACATTGACAGAGCCTGTCACACCAGCAAAAGACTTTTCATGCTTTTCTTTTGCGTTAGAGGTATCATAGCTTTCTGATAGGGTGATATTATTGCCGGCATCAATGTTGACATCACGATCCGCCGAAACAATGGCTGCTTGCATATTTACATCATTGTCAGCAGTAATCTGCACATCTTGGCGTGCCGTGATGTGTGATTGTGTGGAAGTGGTTTCCCATTGATCGCTCGTATCTTTGGCGCTTGCAATTCCAACACCTACAGAAGCACCGCTGTTGCTCTTTTCAAACTGAAACCCAAAGCCTTCCCGTTCTTCTACAGAGTTTGACTTATGGCTATTATGACCAACAAGCACATTGACATCACGAGCTGCGGTAAAATTAACATTTTCCCCTGCAAGATCAGAGCCAACAATTGTCACATCTTTTTTCTTGGCAGTGATGTTGATCGTACCATCCGCATTGAGAGAAGAACCTTGATGTTCAAAACTCTCTTCATTTTCTGTCTTTCCCTCACTCCCGTATATCGACACAAAGCCCTTGCCTGATCCCACACCAAAACCTGTTTCATGCTCCTCTGAATGGCTCTTATGATGATCTGTCATGCCATCAATCGTCACACTTTCTCCGCTCACATTGATATCTTGACCGGAAAGCAGATGAGAAGCAGAAATCTTGGCTTCTCCTTGTGCGTCTAACACAATGTTGCCCGTTGCCCCAAGGATAGAGGAGACCGTTGTGGTATGCGATTGAGAACTATCGGACGATTTCTCATGCAAAAAGCCACTTGATGACGATTGTGCTTGCTGATCCAAGTGTTCTTGGGCGCCTTTGATAGTAATCTTTCCCCCAGAGTGAATGGTAATATCCGCTTGTTTCTGATCTCCTGGTGCTTTCTCTCCTGACGTTTCCTCTGCCTTACCGGCTATGAGCGTCGAGGCTACAACTTCCGTGTTGTTTCCGGAATCAATGGCAATGCCTTCACCCCCAGATATGAGTGAACCGGAAACTTGAGTAGCATCCATCTTGTTATGCTCAGATTTGCTGCTACTAAACACCCCACCCTCTTTATGGTACGACATCTCATAATGTAAGCTATCCTCTGCATTGGTGATCAGGACATCGTTGCTGGCTTTCAGCCCTACCTTGCCATCAGCCGCAATGGAACTACCTGTGATAGTGAGATCATGCGGTTTGCCATCCTGCCCTGCAATGACCGTGGTATCACCTCCCGATTTTATGGAAGAGCCAACCGCATGAGAGGCTTGCATATCTACTTTCGTGTTTTTGCCCTGAAGATGATACTCCATCTCATCGTTTCTTACCCCTATCGCTATCTCCCCTTGGGCACCAAGAGCAACATTGCCCTTGGCATCTATATCGGAAGCAGCAATATGAATATCGCCACCCGATAGAACAGTGGTCTCTTTTCCAGAACTTAAATGAGAGCCATTGTGCAAGGCAACATGAGATGTTTGATCCCCACGATGGCTATTGGCACTGTTGCGTGTGGCATCAATCGAAACATTCCTCTCAGCTTGTAAGGAAAGATTATCCGTTGCTTGAACATCAGAGCCTAGAATATTCAAATCTTGTCCAGAGAGAAGTGGGCTTGATGTACTTTGAAAAATATTTATTTAAAACAAATGTGTGAATACACAACAACAAGTGTATTCCGTTTAGGGCGTTCTGTTTTGCATGAGGAGTATGATCCCATTAAGAAATGCAATAAACAAAAACGTAAAGCTAAATTAAAAGAAGATGATAAAGTTGGAAACTAGTTTTTCTCTTTGTAAATTTATATTCTTCCCCAATGAGGCTGTATTCCCGTTTCAGAACTTACTCTAACAGATATATGTAGTATGCTCGCTCTAATCTAGCATATAAAAGTAGACTAAAGTTCGTCACTGGTTATGATCTTGTCTTATTTCTGAGATTAATTAAATACTTTGCACTTAAGTGTAAAATGATAGCCGTAATATAAGATTTTATGTAATAAGTAGTTATAAAATCGCTGCATACTACTAATTCGCCTTTTATAATATAAAACTTTTTTAAGCCTTATAATACAAAATGATACCAATAAAAAATAAAAGAGATTAAGAGAAATAAAATAGAGAGCTAATAAAATAAAGGCCCCGTTAAACGAGGCCTTAGTATTTTTTGTGCTGATAATTTCATTTTTACGAAATTAGAATTTGTAAGCGACACCTACACGGAAGTCATTGGTTTTGTAGTTGAATTCACGTGTATCGTTGGCGAATTTCTTTTTACCAAAATCGGAGTAACGGTATTCTGCACGTAAAAGAACGTTGTCGGTCATTGCAAAGTCAACACCGCCGCCAATAGTGAAACCAACCATTGTCTTCGTGTCATCAGCCCAAGTACCACCAGTCAAATCTACATTTTGCTTAATTGATGGGTTTTCAACCACATCAGCTTTCTGTTCAACTTTAACTCTCTCTCCTTTTCCTGTAACTGATTGAATACCCTGTACCTGCGCATAGGCAATACCACCAGCAACATAAGGCATAATACGGTCAACAGCAGCAAAACCGATACGAACGCGTGTAGCACCAGACCATTTTTCTTTGTAACTGTGCTTTTCCGTTACCTTGTCACCTATTTCAAACCGTTGCTGATCTTTTAATTCAACCTTAGCTTTTTCAAGGGCATTATTAAAAAATGCCACATCTTCTTTAGTAAGAGTCAATTCACGGGCTGTTTTTGATTCTTCACGGTCTACCCAAACTGCATCGGTTTCAACACCGAGAATGAGACCATTTCCAAGGTCTACGTTAGATCCGGCATAAATCCCACCCATGAAACCAGAAGGACTAGGTGTGTTATCTTTTTTGACAAGTTCTTTATCTTCTCCTGGAATAGTTACTTTAGTTTTACTCGAAAAGTTACCAACTTGACCACCAAGATAAAAGCCTGTCCAAGAAAACGAAGGGGCTGCTGCGATAACTGCTGGGGCTGTTTCACGAGGAATCACCACGTCAGCAGCTTGTGCTGCAGAAGCTGAAATTAAAGCGGCAATAGAAGTTGCTATTAAAGATTTTGTATTCATAATTTTGCTCCTAAATTAACTACAAAACGACCTTACAAGATTATAAATAGAAAAGCTGTAGTAAAAATGTCACAGTCGTACAAATAAAAGCCCAGAAAACAGCGCTTTTGTAAAAGTCAATATCTTTTGGAAATTTAATTTTTTATTAATACTTTTTATTCATAATTGCACTTTTGATGAAATTAGAACTTGTAAGCGATACCTACGTGAAAGTCATTGGTTGTGTAGCCTAGTTTAAGGTAATACTTTTTATATTCCTTCTTACCAAAGTCTGAGTAACGGTACTCCGCACGAAGCAGAACATGATCTGTCATCGCGAAATCTATACCACCACCAAGGATGAAACCCTCCATCGTTTTTATTTTATCAAATACTGTAGCAGAAACTTCTTTACTTGGCTTACCCATTTGCCAATTTTGTTTGTTCCTGAAACTTTACCAACACCCTGTATTTGCGCATAAGCAATACCATCAGCCACATAAGGCATAATACTGTCAGCGACGGAAAAACCAACACGAACCCGTGTTGCACCAGACCATTTTCTTTGAAACCAATGCAATACACTGCTGTGTCAACCTTTTGAAACTTTTCATTTTCATCCAATGTGACACCAGCATCTTTAAATTCATCATTAAAATCATCAAATTCATCAATCGCAAGAATCTTTGAGACAGTCTTCGTCTCTCCTCAGTCTGCCCAGACTGCATCGGTTTCAACACCTAGGACATTTCTAAGATCTACGTTGGAACCTAAAATAAATACCACCTATGAAACCTGAAGGCTTAGGTAGTGCATCTTTATCTGAAGTTTTTTTCTTTTGTCTCTAAATCAAATACATAAACTTTGACTTGAAAAGTTGCCAACTTGACCACCAAGATAAAAACCTGTCTAAGAAAACGAAAGAGCTATGATAACTGTTGGAGCTTTTTTACTAGGAATGACAATATCAGCAGCTTGTGCCGCAGAAGCTGTAGTCATAGCGATAACAAAAGTTGTTACTGAAGATTTTATATTCGTAAACTTTGCTCCTCATTTATTTACGAGCACAGTATTATACGACTACAAAAAAACGCTGTAGTAAAATGATACAATCATAGGAAACGAAAGCTGACGCAAGATAAAGTCATTTCATAACTTCACGTTTCACAAGAAATTGTAAGTTATGAATACGTATAATTCATTGATTTTACCGCGTAATTATTGCCTGTCGTTTATAAAAATCTTTTTAAGGAAATCTGAATAATATCTTTTACACCGCCAATAAATATGGAGTGTGTAATAATATAACAATAGAAAAATAACAAAGGCTCCGTCTTTAACAGAGCCTCATGACAATTTATTTTATCTTCATCATTTCGTTGTTGACGAAATTAGAATTTGTATGCAACACCTACACGGAAATCATTGGTTTTGTAAGCTATTTTATCCCCGTCCTTTACAAATGCTTTTTTACCAAAGTCTGAGTAACGGTATTCTGCACGCAACAGAACATTGTCTGTCATTGCAAAGTCAATACCACCACCTACAGTGAAACCAACCATCGTTTTCGTTTCATCAAACACTTTAGCAGAAGCGATTTCGGCACCATCAGCTCCTTCCGCCTTAAGAGAATCGACTATCTGGAGCTGCGTATAAGCAATACCACCAGCAACATAAGGCATAATGCGATCAACGGCTGCAAAACCAACACGAACGCGTGTTGCACCAGACCATTTTTCTTTTATAGAGGTGCTATCTACACGTTTGTCAGTCGCCGCGATACCAGTAATAGTTTTTCCTGTAGCAGGTGTAGCTTTCGCTGCTATAAGCTCATCTTTGAAAGCATCAAGGCCAATTGCTCCAATGACTGCTGAATGCGCTTTTGAATCTTCGCGGTCAGCCCAGACGGCATCAGTTTCAACACCTAGAATGAGGCCATTTCCAAGATCTACGTTGGAACCTACATAAATACCCCCCATGAAACCGGAAGGCTTAGGTGTCCAGTCTTTATCTGTAATTTTCTTTTTTGTTTCTGAATCAACTACATCAACTTTACCTGAAAAGTTACCAACTTGACCACCGATATAAAAGCCTGTCCAAGAAAATGAAGGGGCTGCTGCGATGACTGCTGGGGCTGTTTCATGAGGGATGACAACATCAGCAGCTTGTGCTGCAGAAGCTGCTGCTATAGCGATAACAGAAGTTGTTACTAAAGATTTTATATTCATAAACTTTGCTCCTAATTTATTTATGAGCACAGTGCTACAAGATTAAACGAAGAAAAGCTGTAGTAAAAATGATACAGTCACAGAAAATGGAGGACACATCCCAGACAAAATTGCTTCATAACTTGATTGTGTACGAGAAACCTAAAGATATATATATATATATATCTTATTGATTTTTAAATGTAATTCTTGTTTGTTGTCTATGAATTTTTTTAAGAAAATCTGAATAATATCTTTTCACATCCACAATAAATTATGTATTGTGTGATAATATAGCAACAAAGAATAACAGAGGCTCTGTCTTTGACAGAGCCTCTTCGTTATTTAACTTACCATCTATTAAAATTTGTAAGCAACACCAACTCGGAAATCATTGGTTTTGTAAGATGTCTCATATTTGTCATTTGAGAATTTCTTTTTACCAAAATCAGAGTAACGATATTCCGCACGGACAATAACGTTATTGGTCATTGCTAAATCAACACCAGCACCAAGCGTGTAACCAACAAGGGTCTTTGTTTCATCAGACAGAGTACCAGAAGCTATTACTTTATCTGAATCTTTCCCTGTTATTGAAATCAATGCACTATCTTGAAGCTGTGTATAGGCGATACCACCAGCAACATAAGGCATAATGCGTTCAGCTGCAAAACCAATACGTACACGTGTCGCACCAGCCCACTTTTCTTTAAAAGTAAAACTGTGGGTTCGTTTATCACCAGGTACAAGCGCATCTTTACCAATATTAATTCCAGATTCTGTTAATATCTTCTTAATATAATTTATGTGATCTGGAAGAATAACATATGTTTTTCCTGTCTTCGTGTCATCTTTATTAGACCACATGATATCTGTATCAACACCTAAAATAAGGCCATTGCCGAGATCAACGTTGGAACCTGCGTAAAGACCACCCATGAAACCAGATAGTTTAGGCAAAAGGTCATCAGGTGCTGGAATCTTTTTTCCGTTACTGAGAATATCCATTTTCGTCTTACCCGAAAAACCACCAATCTGCCCCCCAACATAAAAACCTGTCCAAGAAAAAGTTGGAGCAACAATAACGGGAGCAACAGGTGTTGGACTGGGGGGAACAATAACATCTGCTGCTTGAGCTGCTGAAGCTGAAACAAAAGCGAAAGCAGAAGCTGTTATTAACCATTTCATATTCATATTTTCTCTCCATAGCTGAATATTTATTTGAACACATCATTTCATATAGAGCCCCATCTTCAGATATCTGTAGCAAAAATGATACACTTATAAAAAAAACAAAAAGCCAATCAAAGTACCCTTAATTGCTTGATCTGTAATAAATGAGAATTAAACTATGCCTATGCACAAATGATCTCTTTTCCTCACGTTTTCTCTCCTTTATCATTTTGATAAAAAAACTGCGCCACAGTACCCTCCGTGTAAAGCGTGTGCTATTGACATAAAAATATAATATATTGATTTATAATGAAAAAATATCTTTTATATTAATTCGTCTGCAATATTGAAGATGCTCTTATCTTAAGCCTTTTTATATTAAAGCCCCCCAGCACCTCACAAACGAGCAAGTGTGTGAATAAATAAAACTATTTAAAAGCTAAAATGCTTCCTATTAATACTCTCAATATTGTAATAGTGAAGACCGTTACAATATTGAGAGCAGCTAAATGTAACTGTTCCATTTAAATTCATACAAACAACGTTTTTAGCTTCATCCTTCGCATAACCAAATGTGAATAGCTCTTTGACTGTTTTTTCATCATTGTAAAGAACGCTTGTAGCGCACATGAACAAGATCTCCACTACCCTATGGACTGCAACAAGATTACATGCAATTTCATTACATTTGCTCTTTGTTTTTAATTTAGGCATTTATTCCTTTTTGACATACTTACCATTTTTTTCTTCTCTCAACCTTATAGTAAAGTCTTTTTCAGAGCTTCAGCCTTATTTGTAGGCTATCATTTCATACTCCTTTACAAGACGAAATTGAAAAAAATACCTAAAGACAGACAACCGGTATGATAAACATTAAAACTTATATAGAAATCTCCTTAAAGCTGAAAAAATGAGAAATCTTTCTTAAAGTTTTCAAAACACCCCTTGCTTTAAAAATCATGAATTTGGCAGAAAAAATATCCCTCTTTTTCAACTTCAAAGCATATATTATACTTTTTGATGTTGTTTTTTCACTTTTTAAAAACTCATTGGACCTCGTGCAAATAGGTTTGGCCGTCCTTTTTTCCCTGGTCTTCTTTTAGGATAATGATCTCTTTTTTTACCAGAATGTAACACAGGTACTAACTTAGCTGCTGTTATGCATTCGCTGTTATTTGTGCAAGAAAGTTCTATCTGAAAAACTTCAGATAATAACTTGCAAAGCTGTTCACCAGAAAAAAAACCTATTGGAGGAACAGTCGAAGATGCTCTCTGTATAAGATTTTGAGACGCTAAAAAACTCGCACTCTGAGTAATAGAGATTGAAGCAAAAGTAGCAAAAGCTGTAATAAAATATTTTATATTCATAAATTTAACCTCATCAAATATTCATAATGGATTTTATCTAGTGCCTTCATTGCAAATTTCCAGAGAAAAATAATGTGTTTATAGATAAAAAGTGAAAATCCTTAAAAATAAAGCTTTGGAGCATTTTGCTTTTAAAATAAAAGCAAATTGCCCTGCTCTGCCAACATAGAAATTACTTATTGAGTAATAAATAAAGGCACGAAGTATCGTCTGAAAATAATAAACTATACGAACTTCATATAATATACTGATTTATAATGATAATTTAGCATTATTCATATTGACTGAGAACCCTAAACATCATAAGATTCTCTCATTCAAAATCTTTTTCATGTTGAATCAATTAAAACCATTTGTTTGCACGTTATAAGTTGGAAGAGCTGTGTGGATAAAAAACACTAAAAAGACTAAAATGTCTCTTATGAACCGTGCCAAGGGCTACACAACATTGGGAGTTGGCAAAGTGGTGTGATGGTAGCAGCTTGTTACTCCGTAAGCGTAAAAATGGGAGTGCTCAATGAATTTTATATCATATTTTTGGGGGCTTTATCGTTATACCATTCATAAGCGCCGCCGTAAAATGGATTTGGGTGCCGGTTTCTTTAAAAAAGCACATGAATTAGCAACACAAATATATTCCGTTTAGGGTGTTCTGTTTTACACGAAGAACGTAAATCCATTAAAAACATGAGGCAATGCGTAATCTCTATTATTTAACAGACATTGCTTTAAATACTTTTGAAAGTCGTAAAGCCGAATTAAAAATGATGGTAAAGATGAGATTTGGTTTTTACATTTACACATTCATATTCTCCCCCAATTAGGCTGTATACCGGTTGCAGAGATTTAAGTCTTCCAACCTACCGTATGTTTTCAGCCTCTTCTCAAAATTGCTTTGTTTCAAATAAAAGCTGTTACAAAAATAAAAAATATGAATTCGCAAAAGTACTTTTATTACCTAAACTTCAAATGAAATAGCACTTAAGAATTTATTATAATTCTTATCAGAAAAGATGAGAGGATAAAATGTCCATAATGTACAAGCATTTTGTCCTCTCACATCAATAATTAACTCCATTAAAAAGCCAATTTTAAAGTTAGCTATGCGCAAAAATATCAACTTCCGCCCATCCTAAAAGATCAAGCCTAGCTCTCATAGGCAAAAATTGAAAGCATGCCTTGGCAACATTTTCTCGCTCTTCACGTCTTAAACGTTCTTCAAATATAACCTTTAAACGATGCAAATATAACACATCCGACGCAGCATATTCAATTTGCGCCTGTGATAACGTTTCTGCCGCCCAATCCGAAGATTGTTGCTGTTTAGAAATATTAACATTCAGCAATTCATTACAAATTTCTTTCAAGCCATGACGATCCGTGTAAGTACGCGTGAGTTTCGAAGCAATCTTTGTACAAAAAATAGCCTCTGGCATAACACCAAATGTATGTGCTAAAATAGCAAGATCAAAACGCCCAAAATGGAATATTTTTACGACTGCTTTATCTTTAAGAAGCTTGACCAAATTAGGTGCATTCTTTTGTCCTTTAGCAATCTGTATAATATCAGCAGTACCATCTCCAGAAGAAAGCTGAACAACGCATAAACGATCACGATGGGGTTGTAATCCTAAAGTTTCGGTATCAATCGCAACAGCATCAGTTTGATAATTATCTAAGTTTGGTAAATCACCTTGATGAACACGAATCTCAGCCATTTACCCTCCTATTTGCTAAAGCTGCAAGAATACGCGCCCAAGACCGCTGCCCCTTATGAAATGATTTTAAATTATACTTTTCATTAGGCGAATGAATACGGTCATCAGCCAGTCCAAAACCAACCAAAAGAGTTTCCATGCCAAGAATTGACCGAAAATCTGCTACAATTGGGATCGAGCCCCCCATGGCTGTCAAGACAGCAGGCACTTCCCACTCTTGTGATAAGGCATCCTTCGCCTCCTTGATAAAAGATGAATCATCAGAAATCTGAAGTGCCGGAGAAGAACCGTGATTCTTAAACTCAACCTTACAATCAGCAGGAATTGAGCTACGTACATAATCACGCAACGCTTGGCGTATTTTCTCTGGATCTTGCTTATGCACCAAACGACACGATACTTTTGCACTCGCTTGAGAAGCAATAACCGTTTTCATCCCTTCCCCTTCATAGCCGCCACTAATACCATTAATTTCCATGGTAGGACGTGCCCATACAAGCTCTAAAATGCTCCGCCCTTTTTCACCAGCTGGAACGGAAAGTCCTATAGGACCAAGAAAATTTTCAGCAGTACAATTAAGCGCATTCCATGATTGTAAAATATGTGGAGGTGTTTCTTCTACTCCATCATAAAAACCAGGAAGTGTTGCCCTATTATTTTCATCGTGAAGTCCTGCTAAGATTTTCGTTAAAATACGAATGGGATTAGCTGCTACTCCTCCAAAATAACCAGAATGCAAATCACGATTAGCTGCTGTGATAATAATCTCTTCTGCCATAATTCCCCGAAGAGAAAGAGCAATAGATGGAGTATTCGCATCCCACATTGACGTGTCACAAACCAATGCATAATCTGCCTTAAGTTCATCTGTATTTGCTTTTAAAAAAGGAATAAGGGAAGGAGAAGCACTCTCTTCCTCGCCTTCACATAAAATAGTAACTTTAATAGGAAGCTGCCCTGTTTCTTTCTTAAATGCACGACATGCTTCAATAAAAGTCATCAACTGACCTTTGTCATCTGAAGCTCCACGAGCACAAATAACTTTCTCTCCATCTCTCTCTTTTAAAGAAGGTGTAAATGGATCATCCTCCCATAAACTCAATGGATCAACAGGTTGAACATCATAATGTCCGTAAAACAACACATGCAAACAATCATCTGAAGGTCCAGGATGATGCCCAACAACCATTGGATGCCCCGGTGTATCACGGCGTGAAGCCTCAAAACCGATGCTTTTTAAATCCTCTACTAACCAATCAGCTGCTTTACGACATGCATCCTTGTAAGCCGAGTCTGTAGAAATCGATTGAAAACGTAAAAGAGAAAAAAGGCGTTCAAGGCTCTTCTCTATATTTCCATCAAGATGTGTTAGTACTTTATTCAGCATAAAAAAAACCTTTCAAGCCTTGTGTAATTATATTATAGATACGATGACTTTAAGCCTCTTGTAAGATTTTGCAAGACGCCTTATTCATTTTTGACATTGTGAGCAGTAAAAACTTGAACGTCCAGCCTGTAAAATGCGCATAATAGGCGCTCCACATTCCAAACATTGCTTGCCTTCTCGTCCATAAACTGAAAAAGCATGCTGAAAATAACCAAGTGAACCATCTATATGCATATAATCACGTAAAGAAGAGCCACCAGACAAAATGGCTTCAGAAATCACATTGCGTATATTTTGTGCTAAAGAATCTGCAAATTCACGTGCCCGTGCCGTTTGTGATGCCAATGTAAATGCACCACGTTGTGGAGACAAACGACTCCGCCAAAGTGCTTCGCAAACATAAATATTCCCAAGACCTGCAACAATAGACTGATCAAGTAAAACACCCTTGAGAGACATTTTTTTATTAACAAAAGCCTTTTGTAAATAACGACCAGAAAACGAATTACTCATAGGTTCAAGACCTAGCTTATTTAAAAGTGGATGTTCATAAAGCTTATCCGTATCGACTAAAAGCATAAACCCAAAGCGACGTACATCATTATAAATAAGACGATAAACATCACCATTCTTTGTCTGAATATCCATGACAAAATGATCATGCTTAACCAATTTACTTGTCGTTGAAAAAACTGTTCTTAAAAGATCATTCTCTATACGCCATGAACCAGACATTCCTAAATGGCTTAAAATCGTTTCATTCTGAGAAAGATGAAATAATAAATATTTCGCACGCCGACCAAGTTCTATAATTGTTCTGCCAATAAGGCGCTCAGAAAAAGCCTCAGGAAAAGGAAAGCGCAAATCTCTACGATTAAGTTTGACAGATACTATCTTTGCATCAATTACAACAGATTCAAGTCCACGACGAACTGTCTCTACTTCAGGAAGTTCAGGCATCTCTCTTCTTTAATAATTATACACTTTCCAATCGTATCACTGATATATTAACTTCTTTTCCCCCTCAAAGAACGAAGACTTCCTCTACATCTACTAAACAAATTCTTGATGAGTGGATTTCACTTGGCTTCCTACTCATGTGAGTCATTTAACTAAAGGCTTTATGGCCAAGCCCTGCCTTGAATATATACCACACACTCTAAAATACTTAACGTATCAATGAGGCTTACATCCCACCCCACCTCAAATGACCGTGTTTTATGGTAACAAAATTAAGCCCATTCACCCTTACGAAATACAGGAACTCTTACACCATCTTGGGTAATGCCATCTATATCAATTTCACCAGAACCAATCATCCAGTCAATATGAATGACACTTTTATTCCCACCACGTGCTGCAATCTCTTCTGACGTCAATGATGCCCCATCTAAAAAGCATTTGGAATAACACTGCCCTAAAGCAATATGACATGCAGCATTTTCATCAAATAAGGTATTATAAAAAAGGAGGCCACTCTTAGAAATTGGTGAAGAATGGGGCACAAGGGCAACTTCACCCAACCGGCTTGCACCCTCATCACTTTGCAAAACCTGCTGTAAAACTTCTTGGCCTGTTGATGCACGAGCCTCAACAATACGCCCGGCTTCAAAACGTACTTCAATATTATCAATCAGAGTTCCTTGATAGGAAAGGGGCTTTGTTGAGCGAACGAAACCTTCAACCTTATGAGCATGAGGAGTCGTGAAAACTTCTTCTGTCGGAATATTCGGATTGCAAATAACACCATTTTGGGCAACGGATGCACCACCATGCCATTCATGATCATCTGCCAAACCAACAGTTAAATCAGTCCCTGGCCCTGTAAAGTGTAAGGCAGAAAAACGCTGCTCATTAAGCCAAGATGACCGTTTCTTCAAATGTGCATTATGAACAGTCCACGCCTGCACCGGATCTTCTCCTGTAACACGTGAAGCAGAAAAAATTGCATCGGCTAATTTTTTAATCGCCTCATTAAGTGGTAAAGAAGGAAACATTGCCTCAGCCCATCCTGCTGTTGGATAAGCAACAATCGACCAATTCATAGCAAAATTTGATATTTGCTTGAGTGCCGGATGGTAAGCTATTGAAGTGGCTTTATTTAAACGTGAAACCTTATCAAAATCCTGATTGGAAAGGAGCAAAGGATTATCCCCAACAATCGCTAAACGCGCTGCCCCATTTTCAAAAGCCTTCGCCATTCCCTCATAAAGCCAAGAAGGAGCACAATCAAAACTAGCTGTATGGGCATTTTCAAACCGTGTAAGCGATAATATATCATCACTAAAAATTGGTGTAATGACACCAGCACCAACCTTATAAGCATGATATGCAATACGCCGAACAAAAGGTAACGCTGAAACTGGAGCAGTTAAAACAAGATCCTGCCCTTCTTGTAAATTCAACCCCACTTTCACTGTAATTTCTGCAAGACGATTAAGCATTTCAGGCGAAATTGTCTCATGAATATCAAAGTACATTACCAATACCCTTCTCTAAATAAAATACGTTCTTTACGTCGTCATATTATAAATTGTTTTTCAGATCCTTTGAGTTCACTTTCTCTACGTATATTTATGCGTATCATTATCGCCAAAAGGTTCACTTAATTCATAAATCGCAATGGGTGCATAACCCTTCTTTGGTCATGAAAAACTTACCAGTTTCTGTGTCGTTTTTCTAACATTGCAACAATTGCATTTAACTGATCAGATGAAGGCAAAGCCATAATCGTTTTATTTTCCTCTTTCCTAGCTAGATGTTGAGGTGCATAGGCAGGGATAGGAACTTTATCAAGCTGTACCATAACGAAAGGCGCAGGATGTGACGTCTTGGATTGTGCTACTTCTGTCGAAGGAGATGTACTTTTCTCTGCCTTTACTCCCCTACTCTCTAAGCCTTCATCTATAAAGCTTGGCGCATGACCAGAACGTTCTTGAGCAAAAGCATAAGCAACATCATAAGGGCGATTATTTGTAGGAACTTGAAGTTCCCCATCACGTGATCGTTTTTCATAAAAAGCATTTCCCCCTGCAACCTGAACATAATGCATGTTTTTATACGGAAAAGACAAACCAGCGGTATGAAAAAACTTAGCGTGTTTAACTTTCTTATCTCGTTCACCCCGTAAAACGGCATCAGCCGCCTCTCTTACACGAGCAACAGATGCTTTCTCCGTCATAGGACGCGTTAAAACACCAGGAGCAAATTGCCTATATTGACCAACAACACCACAAATCGTCTTAGGATAGGCGGTTGAATTAACACGATTCATAACAACCGTTCCAACGGCAATCATTCCTTCACGGCTTGTGCGATTTGATTCAAAATACATCGCTCGCATAAGACATTGACGCTCTGTCAATGGATATGTAACCGTTTTTGTCTTATTATTATTTATTTTTCCAGCATCTAAATGACTTGAAGCACATCCCACAACAACTAACGGCGCTACACAACAGGTAACAAAAACATTCCAACGATTTTTTTTCATCTTATGCAACACATTCCTATAATCTCTGAGATATTCAAGTCTTGAAATGAGCTTTAAATGTATCTCTCAATAAAGTACATAGCTAATTGTTACCACTCAGTAAAATTTTAATACAAGAGGTAATCAAAAAGTATCTATGCAAAATAAAAAATAAAAAACTCTTAATTTACAAATCGATATTGTTATTCTTCATGGTTCAATATAGGCTATAATAACCCACACGTTTCAATTACAATAAAGTAACACTATCCACTTCTTCTACATACGAAAAAATAATACAGATACCCCCTTTAATATAAAATTTTAACAAAATGATCTGAAAGGAAATTCCCCTAGAAAACTCCCCTCCGGCCACAATACGAGTGATGATATCATCTAATATACAAATATGTCAAACCAAGAGTTAGCAATCTGCCACGCTTCTCTGAAAAAACTCTTTGTTGCTTCTTTGTGCTTTTCCATAAGACGGTTATCTTATTCTTTCTATAGCTGCACTGTAAGAAAATACTCACATATCTACAAACTTATTTTATACATATAAGAAAAATTTTAATCTATTTTCTTCTCACCTACTCCAACTTTATAAGTAAGGTCATCGCGAGGACGATCAGAGGACATATGGTAACCCGTTATGATATAATGCAGCATTTCAGCAATATTAGTAACATGATCACCAATTCGTTCAATATTCTTTAAACAAAACAGTAAGTGCGTACAAACCGTAATATTGCGCATATCTTCCATCATATACGTCAAAAGTTCACGAAAAAGAGAAGTATACAAAGCATCAATCTTCTCATCACGCTCACGCACCGCATCAACACGCTCTAATAGGCGAGTCGTATAAGCATTTAAGACTTCTTTTAATTGATTGAGTGCTAAAGCTGTAATTGTTTCAAGCCCATGATAAACAGACGCAGATTGTCGTATTTCTGAAAGCGCAACCGTCCTTTTAGCAATGTTTTTGGCCATATCCCCAATCCGCTCAAGATCAGAAGAAATACGAATGGCTCCAATAATTTCACGCAAATCGACAGCCATCGGTTGGCGTTTGCAAATAATAGCAACCGCTTTTTCATCAATGTCACGTTCTGCTTCATCTAAAAATACATCATCGGCAATCACTGTCGTTGCAAGTTGAAGATCACTACACACAACCGATGCGACAGAACGTTCAATCATCCTTTCTGCATGGCTCCCCATTTCTATAATCCTTGCTCTTAAATATTTTAGTTCTGCATCATAAGAACGGACAGTATGGTTCATAGACATATCTTACACTCCTCAATTCACCTATCCAAAACGCCCCGTAATATAATCTTGTGTCCGTTGCTCTTTTGGTGAGGTAAAGATCATTTCAGTCGCACCAACTTCTACCAAATGCCCTAAATGAAACATAGCCGTATATTGAGAAACACGTGCAGCCTGTTGCATAGAATGCGTTACGATAACAATTGTATAATTTTGCCGTAATGCATCGATAAGCTCTTCAATCCGTGCTGTCGCAATAGGATCAAGAGCTGAACAAGGCTCATCCATCAAAATAACTTCAGGACTAACCGCAATAGCACGTGCAATACACAAACGCTGTTGTTGTCCCCCTGATAAACTTGTTCCAAGATCATGAAGACGGTCTTTTACTTCTTCAAACAAACCTGCCCGCCTCAAACTCTTTTCAACTACATCATGCAATTCAGAGCGCGTTTTTACTAAACCATGAATGCGTGGACCATACGCAACATTCTCAAATATAGATTTTGGAAAAGGACTGGGCTTTTGAAAAACCATTCCAACACGAGCGCGCAATTCTACAACATCAATCCGTGTGTCATAAATATTCTCCCCATCTAAGGTAATAAGACCGGTTGTTTTAGCGCCTTCAATCGTATCATTCATACGGTTAAAACAACGCAAAAAAGTCGACTTTCCGCATCCTGATGGACCAATCAAAGCAGTTACTTGATGTTCAGGAATATCAAGTGTAATACCGTGGAGTGCTTCTTTGTCTCCATAAGAAACCTTCACATCCTCACCACGCATTTTAATCTTCATTACAAAAATTCACCTTACAAAAATCTTATCAAAGTTGTTATTTTATTAAAATTACTGGCGGCGTTCAAATCGTCGTCGTAAAAAAACCGCAGAAATATTCATGATCGCAAGAAAAATCATCAATACAATAATAGCACCTGATGTCTTTTCAACAAAAGCACGCTCTGCTTCCCCCGCCCACATAAAAATTTGAACAGGCAAAGCCGTTGCTGGATCCATGGGGGTCGTAGGAATATTAACAACAAAAGCAACCATTCCAATCAAAAGCAAAGGAGCTGTTTCACCCAAAGCCTGAGCAACTCCAATAATTGTGCCTGTCAAAATGCCAGGCGCTGCTAAAGGAACAACATGATGAAAAATCATTTGTGTTTTTGATGCTCCCAGTCCTAAAGCTGCTGCACGAATAGAGAGAGGAACAGCACGCAGAGCAGAACGTGTTGCAATAATGATCGTGGGAAGAGTCATGAGCGCTAAAACAAGACCACCAACAAAGGAGGCTGAACGTGGTAATCCTAAAAAATTAACAAAAAAAGAGAGTCCTAAAAGACCAAACACAATCGAAGGAACAGCTGCAAGATTATTGATATTAACCTCTATAAAATCTGTAAATTTATTTTTGCGTGCATATTCTTCCAAATAAAGAGCCGTTGCTATGCCTATTGGAAGTGAAACTAATAAAACGATGCCTATCATATAAAGAGAACCAATAATCGCAACACCTAATCCCGCAGTCTCAGGACGACTTGAAGCGCCAAATGTAAAAAAACCAATATTAAATGTTTTATGAAGCGTACCATCATGCGCTAAACGTTTTATCCATTCCACTTGTCGATTAGAAACTTTACGGTTTTTTTCTGCTACACGCAGATCAATCTGTCCCTTATAAGCAGAATCAATATCCGCAGATGCCAAAACTTTAACTTTTTGCATTGTGCCAATCAATTTTGGATTCTTTGTCACCATTTCACGTAGTTGAACGCGGACACCATTTGAAAACATACGGTTAACGTCCCGAAGAGAGGCTCGATCATTTTGATTGATATTAAGTTTCTTTGCTAAAGCATTGCGTACAAGAAGTGGATAATTCGCCGTCATGAGAACTTGTGGTTTTGTTTTACGTTGACCACTTGGATCGATGATCTTTTCATCCAAATAAATCGACAATGTCATTTCACTTTGAAAAAAAGCTGTATAACCCTGACTAATGATAGACCATAAAAGCGCAAATAAAAAAAACAAACCAATAAAAATGGCAATCAAACCATAGGCACGAAAACGACGTTCAGCCCAATATCGACGCTTGAGACTAATATTGCGACGAGGAAAAAAATCTTCATTCATTCATATTGTTCCCGATATTTACGCACAATATAAAGAGCCAGAATATTCATCAAAAGTGTCATAACAAAAAGCGTCATCCCTAAGGCAAAAGCCACCAGAGTTTGTGGAGAATTAAACTCAAAATCACCGGTCAATTGATTAACAATCTTAACAGTCATCGTAGTCATTGCTTCGAAAGGATTGAGTGTTAAGTTTGCTGCAACACCTGCCGCCAAAACCACAATCATTGTTTCTCCAATTGCACGCGATGCCGTCAACAAAATAGCCCCCATAATCCCTGGAAGCGCTGCTGGTATAACAACTTTTTTAATTGTTTCAGATTGTGTTGCGCCTAAACCATAAGAACCTTCACGTAAAATGCGTGGAACAGCCGTAATAACATCATCCGATAAAGAGGAAACAAAAGGTATCAACATAATTCCCATCACAACTCCAGCGGTCAAAACACTTTGTGCCATAATAAAACCAACCCCACCTGAGAGAGAAACAGAAAGATCACGTAAAAATGGTCCTACAACCTTCAAAGCAAAAAAACCATAAACAATGGTTGGGATGCCAGCAAGAACTTCCAATAATGGTTTTACAATTGTTCGCAATCGCGCAGAAGCATACTCAGCCATATAAAGAGCTGAAAATAGTCCTATAGGTACAGCAAAAAGCATGGCAACAAATGCAATATAAAGCGTACCAGCAAGAAGCGGTATTAAACCAAATTGTCCTACTTCATCGCTGGAACCGCTCGCGGAAAAACGCGGATCCCAAACTGTTCCTAAAAAGAAATTTGAAAAGGATACAGTCTGAAAAAAGCTTACTGTCTGAAAAAGCATAGAAAGCGCAATGGCTATTGTTGTCAAGACTGCAACAATAGATGCACAAATCAATCCAATAATAATAAAAGATTCAACCTTATTACGCGCACGTTGATGAGGCGCAATTTGCATCATTCCACAGATAAAACCAAAGGACGCAATAGCAAAAAGGAAAACATAACCTATAAATTTAAGCTTTTCAGAAGAAAATACCCACGACTGTGCTATTTTGAACACATCATCCGATGCTTCATCGGGTAAAATCCATCCCTTCGCGAGTAATTGTGCCTGCACTTCCTTATAGGAAGCGGTAGAAAGATTCCCCTCAAAGCGATGAATCTTTTTGACGAGACTTCGAAGTGTCTCCCAAAGTAGATCGTGATTTACAGGCTCTGTTACATGCGCACTATACGCCTCAAGCTCTCGAGAGGCATTATATTCTAAATAAATTGTACTCCCAGCATCCCAAACAATTAAAAAAATAAAAGCTGGAATAACAGTAATCAAAAATGTCCACCAGCCATAATAATACGCACGAGAATGCATTTTATGTTGTCTGTATTCAAGAATGCGTGCTCGCATATAAGAAATACAAAAACCACAAAATCCAAAAATCAATAATAACAAAATAATAAAGGAAATGCGCATTTTATCTTTCAGTTTTTATAAAAAAATAGCATCCAAATTTCCTATCCCAGAAATCCAACAATTTTTCCCTGCAAATTATTTCAATGTCATTACTCGACCAGCAGAAAAATCAGAACGCTGTGCTTGACGCTCCTTTTCAGGAGAAACAATCAAACCATATTCAGCCAAAGGACCCTCTGGACCAATCATTTGATCAGAAAGAAAAAAATCAACATACTCTCGCAAACCTGAAATAATACCTAAATGTGCTTTCTTAATATAGAAAAAAAGCGGACGAGAAACCGGATATTGTCCACTAGAAATCGTCTCAACTGTTGGCGCAAAACCGTTAATATCGGCAACCTTTAGTTTATCAGCATTATTTTGATAAAAAGACAAACCAAAAATACCAACCCCTGTTTTATTAGAAGTTAGACGCGCAAATGTTTCAGAATAATCACCATCAATATCAACCGCTTTTCCATCCTTACGTACCGCAATACAAGCAGTGTGTATCTCCTTATCATCCATTCCTAAAGACTTCATCACCTCAACTGCCCCACTCTCTTTACACCCCTTAGTAAGTAATTTTTCCTCAAAAACTTCACGTGTCCCATGCTTCTCCCCAGGAATATACGCTGCTATCGTCCAATCAGGAAGAGCACTATTAACTGCACTCCATTTCAAAACATTATTCGGTTGCAACTTTCCGTCTATAATAATTCGAGCAGCAAGGGCTTTATAAACATCTACTGGCTGTAATTTCCAATCAGGTCCCTTAATATCAGTTGCAAAAACAATGCCATCATACCCAATACGTATTTCCTCAACATCTTTTACACCAGCATCAAAACAAGACTGTAATTCACTCGGTTTCATTGCTCGCGAAGCATTAACAATATCAACAGTGTTCTCCCCAATACCACGGCAGAATTCCTTAATACCAGCTCCTGTTCCACCCGATTCGATAACAGGAACCTTAAAATGAGGATAAATTTCTCCAAATGTTTCAGCAACAATCTTTTGATAAGGTAAAACTGTAGATGAACCAGTAATCTGTATTTGATCGCGCGCATTGCCTCCATTTGCTGACAGCAGTAGCGCAAAAAACAATCCCACTCCAATTGATAATACTCTGTTCATCTATAAGCTCCCTAAAAATTGAGGATAAAGCCTCTTAATTTATATCATACGGTCATTCTAGTTCACATTTGCAACATAACAAATATAAAAAACAACATGGATCATTTTTTAAAACCATGTTTTTGTCCTCTGTCAAATAAATTCATTTGAACGCTTGAACTCAATAACATCCCAAAACAAATGAGCAACATCTGTACCGCAGAAGCGTTTAATTTCACGAATTCCCGTAGGAGACGTCACATTAATTTCTGTTATATAATCTCCAATCACATCAATCCCCACAAAAAGAAGACCTCGTTCCTTTAAGGCTGGACCAATGCGTTCACAAATCTCATAATCACGTTTTGTTAACTCCACATTTTCCGCGCGGCCTCCAACATGCATATTAGAGCGCACATCTGTTTCTGTCGGAATTCGATTAATAGCTCCAACAGGTGTACCATCAAGCAAAATAATCCTTTTATCTCCTTTTCGTACTGCCTCTAAATAGCGCTGAACAATAAAAGGTTCGTGATAAATTTCTGAAAACATTTCCAACAATGATGCTAAATTGCGATCATCTTGTTTTAAATAAAAAATACCAGCGCCCCCATTTCCATAAAGTGGTTTAACAATAATATCGCCAAATGTCTCTCTAAAAGCTGTTATTTCTTCAATATCTTTGGTAATTAATGTTTCTGGCATCAGATCAGAAAATTCAGTCACAAAAATTTTTTCTGGACTGTTGCGTACCCATGCCGGATCATTCACAACGAGTGTTTTAGGATGAATACGTTCTAACAAATGAGTCGTTGTGATATAATTGAGATCAAAAGGTGGATCTTGGCGTAAAAGAACCACATCCATATCTGTTAATTCCGTGCGAACAGGCTTTTCTAATTGATAGTGGCTTCCCTCTTTATCATGTACAATCAATGGCTCTAGTCGTGCAATCACACAACCATCATACAGAGATAAACGATCTGGTGTATAATGGAAGAGAGAGTGTCCACGTTCTTGTGCTGCTAAAGCGAGTGCAAATGTCGTATCTCCTTGAATCCGAACTGTTGAAATATGATCCATCTGAATGGCAATTTTCATAAATAAATCCTCCCTATCCTAAAAGCAGACTGGTCTAAGCATCATAAACTTAGTAAACAATAAAAGAACTATGACAAGAGAAAATTTATGACAAAAAAAACAGATACAAAATTAAACAACAAAGAAATCGAACGCTATGCACGCCACATCATTTTGCCTGAGATTGGTGGTGCAGGACAACAAAAGCTAAAAAAAGCACGTGTTCTTGTTGTGGGTGCTGGTGGTCTTGGTGCTCCTGTCTTAACCTATTTGGCTGCCGTAGGTGTAGGAACCCTTGGAATTGTCGATAACGACATCGTTTCACTTTCCAATTTACAACGCCAAGTTATTCATAAAACAAATGCAATAAACAAAAGCAAAACAGACAGTGCTGAAACCACTATAAAAGCAATAAATCCCCATGTTGTAGTTGAAAAACACACCCTACGCTTAGATAAAAGTAATGTGGATAAACTGCTTAATGCTTACCACATCATTGTTGATGGAAGTGATAATTTTACGACGCGCTATCTTCTTGCTGATCACGCTGCCCAATGCAAAAAACCCTTAATAAGTGGTGCTGTAGAACGTTTTAATGGCTCATTAACCGTCCTTATGCCGTATAAAGACAATAATCCTCACTATCGCGATTTATTTCCCACCCCTCCAGCTCACGGGACTATCCCAACATGCGCTGAAACTGGAATAATCGGTGTTTTACCTGGCGTTATTGGGACCCTACAAGCAATGGAAGTTATTAAAATGATCACAAACATCGGAGAGCCATTAGTAGGAAAGATTCTTCTCTATAATGGATTATTAGCGCAATTTAATATTATTACTTATAAACGCTCAAATTATAAAGAAAATGCCATAGTTATTAAGAAGCTTGGAGAATTATGATTATGTCCTCTCTTCCACTAATTTTTAGCACTCTCGCAATATGTATTAAAATACTAATATTTTATCGCAAGTCATCGAAACATTGTAACCAATGAAACCTATTAAATTTTTCACAAATATGGAAAACCTTTTGTGAAAAAATAATTCTCTATAATGGATTATCAGTATAATTTCATGTCATCGTCTATAAATGGACAGAGACTCGTGGGAACGTAGCTGCTATCAATATTCTTGTGTAAAAAATTTTCGACGTAGATAAAAATACAATCAGCAGAACTCTATTCAACTATTTTAATATTCACACATAAAAATTGTTTCACATGAAAGTGCTTACTTCAAACCATAACCTATAAATAAATAATCTAAGTCACATTTTAGTGATTGATACTATAGAAGGTCAATGATCTGTCCGTACATCTCTAACCTCAAGAGAAAACGTCTATTCATCGAGCATCATAAAATGCAGCTTAGGATTATTGCACGTATAAGAACAATCAATTGTCTCTGTTCATAAGAAAAATACATGGGAATTGATGTAAAAGTACATGGGGATTGATGTGCATAGAAGGATTAAGATAAACCTCATGGAGAGCTTTAATTACATAATTATCGCATTCAGAAGCAGAAAGTTGCGGCTCATGAATTGATAATCCTTCAGCAATAATTTCACAGACAAGTATATGTAGAAAAAGTGAAGCAAACAAATCTTGAAAACCAATCTGCAGATGACAGCGTAAAGAGTGCATTTTTATAAAAGAGCTCTTTTTATAAAACCGTGAAACTAAAATTACAAAAAGTCAGACTTCTTTCTAAAATTAACATCTATGGTATAAGTTAATTTGGCTCGTTCGCTTTATTATTATCCATTGGTAAAGGAACAGGATGATCGGATAAACTGCGTAAATAAAGCAAAAGATCGGCACGATCTTGGTCATTTTTAATTCCACGAAAAGACATAATGGTCCCAGGAAAAGCTTCACGTGGAGAATGTAAATAACGATCTAACGTTACAAAATCCCATTTTTGATCAGAATGAGTACGTAATGCCCGTGAATAAGCAAAACCTGCTGCTGATGCCAAAGGGCGGTTAACAATCTCCCAGAGAACTGGACCAACACGCCCTGTTTCATTGCGTCCAGATGTGTGGCATATGGCACATTGGCGAAAAACTTTACGGCCATTTTCAAAATTGCCTTGTTGAAGGCGGCTATTTAGTGATAGGGAAACATCAGGTGCTTTTTGTTTTTCTTGAAATATATCATTCTTGGCAACTGTATGATGATATTGGACTGATGTAGGATGATCGTAAATTATATTGCTGAGTGTGGAAATCCCCACAACAGCGACCAGCACACATAAACAAGCACAAATAAAATAAATAAATCTCCGGCGATTCATAAAAACTCAAATGTTCACGGTTTCATTACCATTTTTAGTCTAAGCTTTTTCTTTATAACACACAACATCATAAATGCATCACAGATGACATTTGGAATCTTACAATGGCTCTTGAACCAATTATTCTTATTCCTGCCCGTATAGGCTCAACCCGTCTTCCTCAAAAAGCTCTCGCTGAAATTGGCGGAAAACCGATGATTGTTCATGTCGCAGAACAAGCTAAAAAAGCTGGAATAGGACGTACAATCGTTGCAACAGATCATAATGATATCGCTAAAGCTGTTGCAGACTATGGACATGAATATATCATAACACGAGGTGATCATAAGTCTGGATCTGATCGTATTTATGAAGCTTTAATGCGCATTGATCCGGAACAACGTTATAATGCCATTTTAAATGTACAAGGTGACTTACCAACAATAATGCCTCGTGAAATCATTCGTGCGCTACGCCCTTTAGAAAATAGCTTTACTGATATTGCAACCTTGGGTGCTCAAATCATTGAAGAAAATGAAACAAGAGATCCCAATGTTGTCAAAATCATTGGTACACCGCTTTCTCAAAATCGCCTTCGTGCTCTTTATTTTACGCGCGCCACAGCACCTTATGGAGAGGGTCCTCTTTATCACCATATTGGAATATACGCCTATAGGCGCGAAGCACTTGAGAAATTTGTATCATTCAAACCCTCACCACTTGAGAAACGTGAAAAACTTGAACAATTACGTGCATTAGAAAACAACATGCGTATTGATGTGGAAATAGTCGATACAATTCCCTTAGGTGTAGACACACAACATGATCTCGATAGAGTTTGTGAGATTTTAGCATGAAAATACTTAAAAAAACCAATAAAATTTCTTTCCAAGGAGAATACGGCGCTAATTCCCATATTGCTTGCTCCAATATGTTCCCCAATATGGATGCTGTTCCCTCTGCTACTTTCGAAGACGCCCTTAATTTAGTGGAAAGTGGGAAAGCTGATCTTGCTATGATCCCTATTGAAAATACCCTTGCGGGACGCGTTGCAGACATTCATCATCTTTTACCGCAGTCATCTCTTTATATTATTGATGAATATTTTTTACCTATCCATTTTCAACTCATGGTTTTACCCGGCGTTACACATGACGAAATTAAAACCGTCCACAGCCATACGCATGCCCTTGCACAATGCCGAAAAATCATACGAAACAACGGTTGGAAACCTGTTGTTTCTGCTGACACCGCTGGAGCTGCAAAATTTATTAAAAAAAATGCTAAACGTTCACAGGCTGCCTTAGCACCTTTAATCGCAGCAGAACTCTATGGACTTGATATTCTTGAAAGAGATGTTGAAGATAACCCTCATAATATTACCCGTTTTGTCATCCTTTCACGCTCCAAACGACATGTCCCCAAACCTCAAAATGGCGAAAAAATCATCACCAGTCTTCTTTTTCGAGTGCGCAATGTCCCCGCTGCTCTCTATAAAGCTATGGGAGGATTTGCAACGAATGGTATCAATATGACAAAATTAGAAAGCTATCAAATTGGTGGAAATTTCAATGCAACACAATTCTTTGTTGATATTGAAGGGCATCCTGAAGACCCGATGATGAAACTTGCCTTAGAAGAATTATCTTTCTTTTCTGCAGAACTGCGTATTATCGGTACTTATCCAGCACAAAACGATCGAACATCGTATATATAAAAGCAATTAGGCTGCTATCATTCTTTGCTGATATCAAAGAGCATCGTAAAAATTTCATAATGCAACGTATCTTGAAAGAGCTCGGTTTTTTCTACTCAACACCCTTCATAAAAACTGAAGAAGAAAAAACGGCTCATAAAAGAATATATAAATTATTTCCATAATATTTTTTCACAAATTATATCATGATAAAAAGCACTTCAACTTGTATAAAAACCAGTGTAAAAAAACACAGTAACCAAAAATAAAAACGCTTGTACCATCTATTTCCCTTTATATATTCAAAGAGAGCTTCTTGAGAAAAGTCATTTCCTCTGACAATATTCCAATAAAGATAACGAACTTCTAAATTAGCTCTCAAAACAATTCAAATTATTATACATAATAGAGCATTCAAATTTCTTAGACTGATATCAGTCTGAACATGGTTTAAAACTAGAAAATGCAACTTAGCCCTGATTTTAGCGTTAAGTTTGAGCTTTTATCTTTATAAAAATTGATTTATGATTCACCTCACTTTAGAAAAAGGAGAAGATAATGAAAAAAATCTTCATGCAAGGATTATTAGCCGCAAATATTCTCGCCCACTCTAGTGGTGCGTTTGCTGGCTTTGGTGAGAAAAAATGGAATTTTGGGCTGGATGAAAGTGTTGTGATCATACCATCCGATACAATCCATCAAGGAGCTGAATACTCTTGTAGTATCTTTGAACCAAAGAAAGTATCCTTTACTTTATCGTACTCTACCCCTTCTGATTTAAACAAATTGAGAATTGCTGTTGATGATGAAAAGAAAATAACCCATGATAAAGAAAAGAAGATCTTTATCCTAAAAAATATAAAATCTCTTCATATAAGTTTTCCTTCGTCAGGACATTATATTTTTAAAAATATTACGAAGAAAAAAGTTGTTGGAACAAATTGTGACACAGGAGATTATGATTAACAATATTTCTATAACATCTAAATTTTAGTAGATTTATTTTTTTCAGTTATTTTTTTCAAAATACAGCATAATGAGCCATTAAAACTTATCGCTGAAGAGGTGTTTTTATCCTAATATGGCAAACCTTAAGTTGCTCATAAGGTTAGATATTAAGGAACTTTTGCGAAAACTAAAAGACTAAATTTAAATTGTTCTGTATTTTCTACTATCAGAGCTATTTTTTTAATAAGAATATGCTTCTCTCTTCGCAACTGCTTCATTTTAAGTGATATAAAGCACATTGTACCCAAATCACTTAGATAAACGGAAAAGTAAAATTTGCTCTACAGATGCATTCCTCACTGCACTTTAAGTCATACTCATTCAGCTTTTTATAAAAATTATCTCGCTTTTCCCTCCTTATTAAAGAATATATTATTTGAAACTATAAAATGTCGCTTACTATCGAATAAGAACCATTTTTATGCTTATAAAATCAGTATCCCCTTATTTCTATAGCGTTGAATGTTGCATCTTCTCTTGTATGAGTACAGCCCCTTAAAAAATATATGAAATCTTTTCTCAAATAATGAAACTTCATATATTGACCCACCTTGTGATGAACATCAATGTTTTTTAATTAAAAGAACAAGCACGCAAAAAAAGAGCGATAACATCTACTCAGTATTTATATATTTATATTATGTTAAAAGAAAAAATATTACATATTTTATATTCTCATTCACTATAGAAATGAGGTGGTACTCTTATAAGATACTGGCTTATCATTATACGACTTTGATTTTCTTATACTGAATTAAAACCACGAATAAAGTAAAATCAATCTCATATTAAATCCATTAAAATCGTTTCTTTGAAAGTTACAAATGGGATTGGTGTGTGAGTAAAAACGATTAAAAAAAGGAATAAAAATGCTTCTTATAAAGCCTCTCAAGTACAAGGGATCGCAACATTGGGAGTTGTTAAATAGCATGAGGGCTAAAATTTATACTTTGTATTAAGCATAAAGAGGGTAGCGCAACTATAGATTTATAACTCAAGGGAAGCATGTATACTATTATGAGTGGAGTTTGAAATATAGTTAAGAGTATTGAGCAATCGCTCTTTCAAAAGCCTGTGAATGTATAACATTAAATGTATAAAGCAATATTTTATAATTCTTTAAATAGCACTCTTCCCCCCTAACTTTCGAATGTTAGCCAATTACATGATCTATCTGCTTTATTTGCTTCTTTGACTGTTGTAAATTTTTGATGATTCAATTTCGTAGTTTTAGAACAGATGTATCTATCCTAAAACTCTTACATGTTTCAGCGAATGAGAATAATTATACATTCAGACTATCTTAAGCGAAAAAATATTTTCATACCAAATAAATATGAAGAGCTACTGCTATAAAAACTGGTAAATCCACAATCTCTTTGTTGTTTATATGTCAATAAATTAAACGCAAAGGAAAATTCTTCGTCATTCTTAGGATATTTTTCGTTTCTGATCTTGATTTTTCATTCCAAATCGACAATATGAGCTTGGGAGGTTGGTGGTGGACGAACTACTCGCCAACTGGGTCAGGTCTGGAAAGAAGCAGCCCCAACGAGTTCTGGTACGGGTCATCGTTCCAACCTCCTATTTTGCTGAAGAAATTATTTTTTATGCTGTCTTTTAGCGAGGTATTTTTAATCTTCAGAGCAGCATTTGTATGCAGCAAATAAAGGGGTTTTGTTATTTTTAAACAAATTGTCCCATAAATAATTTGATTAAGAAAAAATCCTTTTATATGAGACTACAGTATTGATCTATGCTTTTGTATTATCAAAATGTACGCATAAAGAACTTCGAAGTTGGAAATACTCATGGAAAATTTACCGGTAGAAACAGCCTATCGTGTTCTTGCTCGTAAATATCGACCAAAAAACTTCTCTGACCTCATTGGTCAGGAAGCTATGGTGCGTACTCTCACCAACGCCTTTGAAAAAGGTCGTATTGCACAAGCGTGGATGTTAACAGGGATTCGTGGCGTAGGTAAAACCACAACAGCACGTATTTTGGCACGTGCGCTTAATTATAAAACAAAAGATATTGATCAACCAACAACCGTATTGGACTCTCTTGGAGAACATTGCACACAAATTATCGAAGGACGCCATATTGATGTTATAGAAATGGATGCCGCTTCTCATACGGGCATTGATGATATTCGTGAAATTATTGAACAAATACGCTATCGTCCTGTTTCTGCACGCTATAAGGTTTATATTATAGATGAAGTACATATGCTCTCAACACAAGCCTTTAATGGTTTATTGAAAACTCTTGAAGAACCACCGTCCCATGTGAAATTTATTTTTGCCACAACAGAAATTCGCAAAGTTCCTATTACAATTCTTTCGCGTTGCCAACGTTTTGATTTGCGACGTATTGAATCAAAAGCTTTGAGCGCACATTTGCGTCAAATTGCGAAATATGAAAAGGTAGAAGTAGAAGATCAAGCACTCTCTATGATTGCCCGTGCTGCAGAAGGATCAGCACGTGATGCATTATCCATTTTTGATCAAGCAATCGCCCATAGCAATGGCAATGTTAATGCTATTGCGGTGCGTACAATGTTAGGATTAGCGGATCAAGCACGTATCATTGATCTTTTTGAATTTATTATGAAGGGCGATGTTGTCAATGCGTTACATGAATTACGCAGTCAATATGAAGCAGGTGCTGATCCTCTTACTATATTGACAGAACTAGCCGATTTTAATCATCTGGTCACACGTTTACGTTTTACACCAGAAATAGTGGAAGATTTCTCTCTAACTGAAGAACAACGTTTAAGAAGTTTAGACTTTTCAAAAAAACTTTCCGTTCCTATTTTATCCCGAAACTGGCAAATGTTACTCAAAGGTTTACAGGAAGTTAATCAAACTGCACGTCCTCTTCAAGCCGCTGAAATGCTTTTAATTCGTCTTGCTCACACGGCTGACTTACCAACTCTTGATGAGGCTTTAAAAAAGCTTACGCAAGAAAAAACACCTCTCACACTGGTTAAAAACTCTTCTCATCAAGAATCTACAAATGCAAATAATATAACAAAAGAAACAATGGTCGGAGCCCATGCTTCCTCGAGCGTTTCAAATACATTACCCGATCAATCAGATTTAAAAAGCTCTTTGAAAAACCAATTAGATCATTCCTTACAACCGGAAAATTTAGTTAAAAATCAAAACCATGACAAAATCAACGCCCAAGAAGTAACAGAAATTCTAGAAACTTCTCCATCTACTGATCTTTCTGAAAAGATTGTAAATTTATCGCATTCTGTCACGCAAACAACAGAAAAGATTACTGAACCTAAAACTCTCGTGATTAATTCTTTGCACGATATTGTTCAATTAGCCGAACAGCATAATGACACTCCTTTCAAACTCCTTATTAAAGAATTTGTTCATCCTGTTTCTTTTGAAGCTGGGCATATTACCTTAAGACTTTCTGAAAATACCCCACAATTTCTTGCTCATGATATAGAAAAAAAGATATCTCAATGGACAGAAAAACGCTGGACAATAACTTTTGTTAATGAAGGAGGTGGCCCAACCTTACAGGAGGAAAGTATAGCGATTCAAAAGACTCTTTTTTCTAATGCAGAAACAGATCCTGATATTGCGAAAATCCTCAATCATTTCCCAGAAGCAAAAATTGTCGATATTCGACTCAATAAAGAAGAAAATGATCTTGATTTACTCTCCAATACCTTTAAAAATGCTGATATTTTTAAAAATAAAAATGATATCAATGATGAATAAGGATACCTATTCCTATGCGTGAAATGATGAGCATGATGAAAAAAGCCAAAGAAATGCAAGAAAAAATGCAGAAGATTCAGGAGGAAATAGCTAATCTGCAAGCTGTGGGCACTGCAGGGGGTGGTCTCGTCAATATCACTTTAAATGGCAAAAATATTATAACAGCAATTCAAATTGATCCTTCATTACTCAAACCTGAGGAAGGTGAAATTCTTGAAGATCTCATTATGGCAGCTTATAATGAAGCAAGAACAAAAATCGAAGTTGCAATAGAAGAAAAAACCAAAAGTATGACGGCAGGGCTACCACTCCCATCAGGTTTCAAACTTCCATTTTAATGAAACGGTTTTTTCCCGTGAGACAAAAATATGTCTAAATACATTGCAGGACCTGAGATTGAACGTCTCATTCAGATTTTATCACGGTTACCAGGTCTTGGTCCACGTTCAGCGCGTCGTGCTGCGCTTCATCTTATCAAAAAAAAGGAGACATTGCTGGAGCCTTTGGGAGCGGCTATACAAGCAGCTATCGAAAAAGTCGGTATTTGTTCTGTTTGTGGAAATGTCGATACCATTGATCCTTGTTCAATTTGTACAGATTTGCGCCGCGATGATACAACAATCATCGTTGTTGAGGATATTGCTGATCTGTGGGCTCTTGAACGCGCAAAAACTTTAGCCGCACGTTACCATGTGTTGGGTGGACGACTCTCCCCCTTAGATGGAATAGGTCCTGACGAACTCAACATTGCCACCTTAATACAGCGTGTTGTACAAAACCCTATTACGGAGATTATTCTTGCTGTCAATGCGACTGTCGAAGGTCAAACAACTGCTCACTATATCACTGATCAGCTTTCTAATTTTCCAGTTAAAATTACGCGACTTGCTCATGGTGTTCCTGTAGGAGGCGAGCTTGATTATCTTGATGATGGAACTTTAGCAGCAGCTGTACAAGCAAGAACAAATCTTTAAAAATTTTTCTTCTTAACCTTTAGCTCTTTAATGACGGGGAAATATTAAAATGATCAAAAAACATCTCTCACTTTTAAACGACTTTGGTCCTGGTATTCTAACATGTTTACTCATATCAGCCTTAGCTTATGGCTTAGAAGTTGTAGAAAAACAGCTTTTTGGACAAGCATGGCTTGAAAGCCTTGTTTTGGCAATTCTTTTAGGATCAATTATCCGTAGTTGTTTTCCTTTGCCAACATATTTTCAAAAAGGTATCACCTTTTCTGCAAAAACACTTCTCGAAATTGCTATCGTTCTTCTAGGAGCAAGCATTAGCATTAACGCAGTCCTTTCAGCTGGTTGGAATTTGCTTGCTAGTATCATATTCGTGATATTCGTAACGATTATCCTGAGCTTTGCCATCGGCCGACTTTTCGGGCTTTCTACACATTTAGCAATGCTGGTCGCTTGTGGGAATGCTATTTGTGGCAATTCAGCTATTGTTGCCGTTGCACCTGTTATAAAAGCAAAACATGACGATGTAGCCGCATCAATTGCCTTCACTGCTCTTTTAGGAATTCTTATTATTTTATTTCTACCCTTTTTACATCCATCTCTGAATTTGTCATTTAGCCAATATGGTGTGCTTGCTGGCATGGTTGTGTATGCTGTACCACAGGTTTTAGCAGCAACAGCACCTATCTCTTTTCTAAGTGTTCAAATTGCAACAATTGTCAAATTAGTACGGGTTCTCATGTTAGGCCCTGTTATTTTTACTCTATCAATCATTTATCGCCGATCAGCAGAAACACGCTTGCGTTTACATACCCTCGTCCCATGGTTTATCATTGGCTTTATTATCATGATGCTTGTTCGCTCAAGTGGTCTTATCCCTGAAAAGGCTATCAATCCCATCAAATTTATTGCCCAGTTGTTTACTGTTATCTCAATGGCTGCACTAGGATTAGGTGTTGATATCCGATCACTAAAAAAAGCAGGATGGCGCGTCATTTTGGCTTCAACCTGCTCCATAATTATTCTCGGTATTTGTAGCCTTATTATGATACAATTGAATGATTTAAATCATATAACATTTTAAAATGTGCATTGATTATTATTTTTTCAACGTAGTATGCAATCAACCCAAAGTCCTCATTATTATTAAAATCAGTTCTTTCATAAACCAGAAAAAGTTCTAAAATATTGCTCATTATTCTATACAAAAAATTGAAAGAGCTGATATTTAAGTGAAAACTGTCAATTTTGCTTTTCAGTCCATAATGATTTGCAACGGGGTAGTATCAAAATACGTAACTCATACAAAACAATACCATTTCTTTCATCTGCTCTCATTACGCTGAGGTTTTTATACAAAGACTGATAAAATATATTCTTATTTGGAAAAAATGTGAGGTCATGACTTTTCCTCTTTTAAATTACTTTTACTTACTATGTAATACAAGTGGCATCAACGTACTATTTGATAGCTTAAAAGTTGTGACAACCCTTACATTTAAATGATTCGTGAAAGGAGTTTTGATTCATACGCTAACTCCGCTTGTAATATACAAGCTAATAAATTTAATTGTTTCACCATAAGTAAATTTAAAATAAGAGAATCTTACAATACTCAAGGTACTCATTCAAAAAGTGAAATAATAAGGATTAAATTAACATCTCGTTCTATCTCATAAAAAGATATTGTTGCTTATTGGCACTAGTAACTTTCTTACAAATGAAATATACGATAATGAAAAGATTAAAAATACAGCAGGACTTTTATTTATCGTTTTATTCAACTAAAATATTTTTATGCTTATCCTTGCTATAGATACTGCTTCAATTTATTGTGCTGTTGCGCTTATTCGTCATAAATCTGTTATTGCGCGTATCAATGAACGCATGAACAAAGGACATGCCGAAAAAATTATTGGGCAGATTACACAAATAATGAAACAAGCCAATATGACGCTTGATCAAGTTGAGCGTATTGCTGTCAATATTGGACCTGGATCATTTACTGGTGTACGTGTCGGTGTTGCAACAGCGCGCGCTTTGGCATTAGCACTTGAAATACCAGCTGTTGGAGTGAGTGCTCTTGAAGCGTTAGCAGCACAAGTCATAAACAGTAAAAGTACAGTATCGGCAATTACTGTTGTCATTGAAGCAGGGAGAGGGATGTTCTACCATCAAAATTTTCATAATGATCTCACACCTTTGGGAGAGCCGGGATTAAAAACAATTGAAAATATCCTCGAAGATTTGCCAAAAAAAACCCGACTGACTGGCCCAGCTGCTGATGTCGTTATGGAACATATTAAAAACCATAAAATACACGAAAAAATTGTCCTAGAAAAAAGCCCCTGCGAAGCGGCCGATATTGTAAACTATGCTTATCTTGCTGCAAACAAACAATCAAAAAATTCGCCTCGCCCACTCTATCTACGCAGCGCTGATGCAAAACAACAAACCAATTTTGCTTTGCCACAAAAAAAATAATGCCCAAATTTTCATTGACAAAAAAGATTTTTGGAATTGCTCCGCTACAAGTTAATGATAGTGCTTCTCTTCATCAAATTCATCAACATTGTTTTACCCCTTCTTGGGAAAAACAAGCTTTTGATAATTTCTTAACAGATCACTCTATCTTCGGATACAAAGTTTTTCTCATTGATCGCTCTGATCAAATTTTAGGCTTTTGCCTATGCCGTCTCATCCTTGATGAAGCAGAAATCATCACAATTGCTGTTCATCCTCATTATCGTCAACAAGGAATTGGTACCTTTCTTATCGATCGTACAGTTCACCATCTTCACGACAAGGGCGCTATAAAATTATTCTTGGAAGTAGAAGCCACAAATCTTTCTGCTTTGAACCTTTATCAACGCTTTGAATTTCAAAAAATTTCTGAACGTCTTGCCTACTACGCGTCAAAAAATGGTCGTGGTGATGCAATTATCATGCAAAAAACTTTTAAGCAAATAGATTGAGATTTGTGTGAAAAACATTTACACATGCGCTATGAATAAAGTAAATCCTAAAAATACGCCTCCTGTTGCTCCTAAAAAGGTTTTTATAAAAACCTATGGATGTCAAATGAATGTTTATGATAGCCAACGGATGACTGATAGCCTCAGTTCGCAAGGCTATGTGACAACACAAATTCCCAATGATGCCGATCTTATTCTTGTTAATACCTGTCATATTCGTGAAAAAGCAGCAGAAAAACTTTATTCTGATCTTGGTCGTTTGCGCGTTATGCGTCAAGAGCGCACACCTGATAAACCCCTGATGGTTGGTGTAACAGGTTGTGTTGCACAAGCTGAGGGAAGTGAAATCTTGCGCCGTGCTCCAACAGTGGATCTTGTTATTGGTCCGCAAATGTATCATCGCTTGCCAGAATTGTTAGAAAAAGCAAAACAAGGAAAAAAAATTATCGAAACAGACTATGCTGTTGAAGATAAATTTGCTCATTTGCCGCCCTATAATAAACATGCGGTAAGAAAACGAGGTGTTAGCGCATTTTTAACAGTACAGGAAGGTTGCGATAAATTTTGCACTTTTTGTGTTGTTCCTTACACACGCGGTGCTGAAATATCACGGTCTGTCGAGCAAATTACCGAGGAAGCCCGCCAACTCACCGAAGCGGGTGTCAAAGAAATTACGCTGCTTGGACAAAATGTCAATGGTTGGCATGGACAAAGTGCTGATGGCAAAACTTGGCGTCTTGGCGATCTTCTTTATCATCTTGCAAAACTCAATGGTTTAAAGCGTTTGCGTTACACAACCAGCCACCCACGTGATATGGATGATAGCCTTATTGCCGCGCATCGAGATCTTGATATGTTAATGCCTTACCTCCATCTTCCTGTTCAATCAGGTTCAGATCGCATCTTAAAAGCCATGAACAGACAACACAAAAGCTCTCATTATCTTCATCTTATCGAAAAAATTCGAAACGCACGGCCAGATATTGCCTTTTCAGGCGATTTTATTGTAGGGTTTCCAGGAGAAACAGATGAAGACTTTGAAGAAACCATTAAACTTATTCAACAAGTACAGTACAGTTCAGCTTATTCTTTTAAATATTCCCCCCGTCCTGGAACAGTGGGAGCCACAATGAAAAATCATGTTGATGAATCTGTAAAAGATTCCCGACTTCAACATTTACAAGCCCTTCTCCTTGAGCAACAAAATGCGTTTTTGCGTTCTAAAATTGATCAGAAAACGAACGTTCTCATCGAAAAACCTGGACGTCACTCAGGGCAAATGGTAGGGCGTTCCCCTTGGCTTTTACCTGTTGTTGTCGATACAGAAGCCTCTACAGGTAGCGTGATAGAAATTCATATTAAAAATGCAAGCTCAAACAGTTTTGTTGGTGAAGTGACAAATAGATAAACATGCCTCTAACACCTTGTTCAAAAATAAATATTTTTGAAAACTCTTTTATTTTAAAAGAAAATGATTACATCTAAAGCGTGCACTTTTTGTAAAAATTGTCTTTTATAAAGTTTACTTAACAAAATGTGCAATGTTTATGTAGATATGGAGAATAGGCTGAAAGCTTCAACCGAAAAAATAAAGCGTATTAAAGAAAAAGTAAATATGTCCCTTGAAAAGGCTGATACCTTGAAACAAACAAGCGCTTCAGATCTGAGCCAAGTTGTTTTGATTTTCGAAAATAATAAATATGCAAAAGCAGTTTTTGGTAAATTTGACGAAAATCTCACTTATATCGAAAAAAAACTCGAACTTAGTATTCATCCGCGTGGTAATGAAGTCTTAATCCGTGGAAATATTTCTGTTATAAAACGTGCGCAATATGTATTGCAGCAGCTTTATGAACGTGCCAAAACACATCAAGAGCTCACTTTATCAGATATAAAAGGAGCGATTGCTATGGCAAATATACCAAAGAAGCAGAAAGAAGACACAATAACACACAAATCTGCAACGAAACGTATACCAGCACGGTTGAGTACCCATAAAAAAATAATTCATGCAAGAACTCCAACACAAGACGCTTACATAAGCGCTATGGAGCATACTGAACTTGTGTTTGGTGTAGGACCAGCAGGAACAGGAAAAACGTATCTTGCTGTTGCTCATGCTGCAATGCTTCTAGAACGTGGTATCATTGAGCGAATTATTCTCTCACGTCCAGCTGTTGAAGCTGGAGAACATCTTGGTTTTCTTCCCGGTGATCTCAAAGAAAAAGTCGACCCATATTTACGACCACTTTATGATGCTCTTTATGATATGATGCCCGCTGAAAAAATAGAACGCATTTTAGCTTCTGGTGTCATAGAAATTGCTCCTCTCGCCTTTATGCGCGGACGAACACTTGCCCATGCTGCTGTTATTCTTGATGAGGCACAAAATACTACCCCCATGCAAATGAAGATGTTCCTCACACGTCTTGGAGAAGGAACGCGTATGATTGTTACCGGTGACGTAAGCCAAATTGATTTGCCTACAGGGCAAAAATCAGGTCTCATTGAAGCAATTCGCATTCTTTCAAATGTAGAAAATATTGCAATTGTGCATTTTGATGAAAAAGATGTTGTACGCCACCCACTTGTTGCTGCTATCGTTCGTGCTTATGATCGTGATTCCGAAATACAAAATAAAAAAAAATCATTCGCATGCGATGCATTAAAAAATGAATTTGATTCGTCATGATTATTATTGATATAATGATTAAAAGCGCAGGGTGGAATGATGAGAAAATGCTTTATAATATCACTGAAAAAGCATTAATGGCAACTATGCATCATGTTTCATTGGAAAATGTTGTAAGCGAGATTAGCCTGCTTTTTACGGATGATGAACATATGGCACAAATCAATGCACAATGGCGCAACAAAAACAAATCCACTAATGTATTATCCTTTCCTGCTTTTCCACTTAAAGCTGGAAATCAACCTGGTCCCATGCTCGGTGATATTATTATTGCCCGAGAAACTGTTGTTTTCGAAGCAGAGAACGAAGGAAAAACATTTCAAGATCATTTAACGCATATGATTGTTCATGGTATCTTACATCTGCTTGGTTATGACCATGAAACTGATGATGAAGCATATAAAATGGAAAAGCTCGAAAGAGAAATTCTTCAAAAGCTTTCCATAAAAGATCCTTACGCATAATTGTCTATCAATGATAAAATTTAACTTTTAAAATCAATATTACCAGCATAGCATTTAAAGCCTCTTATTTATCTGTTATAAAAAGAAAGTCTAAAAGATTTCAAAACCATGGCAAACAAAATAAATGCACAAAATAATAGTCAAGCATCTTCTAATAATGAAAAAGACCCCTCTCAACAGACGAATCATACAGAGAAATATTCCCTGATGAATCATTTATTTTCATTCTTACGGGGTCGTAATTGTGCATCTACGTCACTGCGCGATGATCTTACCGTTGCACTCACAACTAACAATGAAAAAGATACCGCCCTCTTCTCACCTGAAGAACGTACTATGCTGCATAACATTTTACGCTTACGTGAAGCACGCGTGGATGATGTTATGATACCTCGTTCTGAAATCGAAGCATTAGAAATAAATACCTCTCTTGGAGAAACCCTTCAATGTTTTGCAAAAATTGGTCATTCTCGTATACCCGTTTATGCTGAAACTTTAGATGATCCGCGCGGCATGATCCATATCCGCGATATTCTTAACTACATCACTCGCTTTATTATCAACCCAACAAAAACCCAACAAAAATCCGATTTGCTTCAATTAAACCATACAGACTTGCATACTCCAATCGGTGAATTGGATTTGATCCGAACAGTTCTCTTTGTTCCCAGTTCTATGCTTGCGAGCAAATTATTAACACGGATGCAAACTACACGAACTCAAATGGCTTTAGTTATTGATGAACATGGAGGAACAGATGGTCTCGTTTCAATGGAAGATATTGTTGAGTTAGTCGTTGGGGATATCGAAGATGAACATGATAATGTCGACAATGCTATCGTACGTGAACCAAATAATAAATGGCTCGTTGATGCAAGAACTGAACTAGAAGATGTGGAGAAAGCTCTTGGTCCTGATTTTATCGTAGGGGAATATGGCGATGAAGTTGATACTATTGGTGGTTTGATCGTCTCCATTCTTGATCGCATTCCTGCTAAAGGTGAAATTGTCGAAGCTGTACCTGGCTATAGATTTCGTATTTTAGAAGCTGATAAACGCCGGATTAAACGATTGCGCATTTTTCGCATTCCCAAAAATGAGAATCTTGAGAACAATGCCATCCCTAAAGAATAGTCCAGCGTTTTTAAACAATTTCATCGTTTTTTTGTTCTCTGTTACAGGCTGGAAGCGCCAAGCATGGATATTTCTGTGTGGTGCTCTTACTTCTTTTGCACTTCCACCCTTTTATTTAACACCTCTTTGCTTTTTAACTTTCCCTCTCTTTATTGTTTTACTTGACTCAATACGGGCCACCAAAAACAATAAAAAACATTTTTTTACTTACGCTTTAAGCTGTGGAACCTTTGGTTTTAGTTATTTTATTTGCGGCCTTTGGTGGCTATGCAATGCTTTGTTAACAGATCCAGATTCTTTTGGTTGGGCAGTCCCATTAGCCATTTTATTCCCTCCACTCTACCTTTCTCTTTATTGGTTTTTTTCTGGTTTCATTGTCGGTTTATTATGGACAAAAGGAATAGCACGCTTTTTTGTTTTAGCCTTTGCATTAGGATTATCCGAGTGGTTGCGTGCGTTTTTATTCACAGGATTTCCATGGAATTCTCTTGGCTATACAGCCATGCCAACCCCAATGTTCATGCAATCTGATGCAATCGTAGGACTTTACGGAATGAATATTCTTGCTGTCTTAGCCTACAGTTTGCCAACTGTTTTATTAACGAATGAAAAAAAGAAAGTGGCACTTTCTCTTTGCTTATCACTTATATTCATTCACTGTGGTTTTGGGTTTTATCGTCTTCATACTATAGAAAACACAGCTGAAGATCAAAAAAGTGCTTATTGGGTGCGTATTGTTCAACCGTCCATCCAACAAAATATAAAATTGCGTGATAATACACGAGAAGCTATGTTGGAAGCGCATATGAAGCTAAGTGCAACACCAACAACCGATCAAAATTCAGAACCCGATTTTATCGTATGGCCGGAAGCTTCCGTTCCTTACCTTCTTTATGATAACTCATCTATCACAATGCGCATTGCCTCTCTTTTAAAACCTAAACAATGGGCTATTATCGGAGCAATACGCGCCAGCAATGATCTACCTCATTCCCAAACACAATATTTTAATACAATTGCAGTCATTAATGCTCAAGGTAATATTTTAAATACCTCCGATAAACTTCATTTGGTTCCTTTTGGTGAGTATCTTCCTTATCAGAATTTATTGAAAAAAATTGGATTGCGTACCCTTGCCGATAATATTGGTGGATATAGTACTGCAAGTGTGCGCAAAATTGTTACAATGCCAAACGGATTTTCTTATCTACCCTTAATTTGTTATGAAGCAATATTTCCCCATGAAATGACTTTTCAAGGCTCCCCGCCTCAAGCAATTATTAATATTACAAATGATGCATGGTTTGGTGTAACACCTGGACCCTATCAACATCTTCAACAAGCACAGCTTCGTGCCGTTGAACTGGGAATCCCCCTCATACGGGCAGCTAATAATGGCATATCAGCTGTTATTGATTCTTATGGACGAATCGTTGTAGCTCTTCGACAAAATGCTGTGGGCATTATTGATTCACAAGTTCCATCATCCATTACCCCTATAGGAAGCAATGAATACAGAACTTTCTCTACTTTTATCTTATTCATCCTTATGCTATTGTGTCGTGTTGGTTTTGGTTCTACAAAACAGCTTAAATGATTCAAGTGCCCTTTGTACGGCATTATGTTGCGTGTACCAGTAGTATTGGGAAAAAATATTACATATTGTTTTAATTATATGATAAATCAGCTTCGCATAAATATGATGTTGGTTTAGAAGAAAAGTGCTGGAAATAAAGAGTTGCATTATGACCGAAACTAGAAAAAAACCTGACCCTATAGATATCTATGTTGGAACTCGTATCCGTTTACGTCGTAATATTTTAGGACTCACTCAAGAGAAACTAGGTGAAAAATTAGGAATTACTTTTCAGCAAATCCAAAAATATGAAAAAGGAACAAACCGTATTGGTGCCAGTCGTCTTCAAGCGATAGCAGAAATTATGGATGTTCCTGTTTCTTACTTTTTTGATAAAGGTATTACCTCCCAACAAGTAGAGGGTTTTGCCGAAAGTGATCACAATTTTATAGACTTTTGTTCTAGCAGCGAAGGGATTCAGCTCATGCGCGCTTTTACAAATATATCTGATGCTAAAGTGCGTCGAAAAATTATTGACTTGGCAAAAGCACTTTCTGAGGAAGATGTGACAAATAAGTTATAAATTAAAATTATATCTTTTCTCTTTTATTCATATAAATTTGCATTGACGATTTGCTACAGAATTAGCAAATGGTAGCGACTTTAGTAAGCAATTAATTAAATCGTTGGTTTTCTTTTTTGAAGGAGTTCCTATGCCGCATCAAGATTATCTTTTTACGAGCGAATCGGTATCGGAAGGACATCCTGATAAAATTTGTGATCGTATTTCCGATGAAATCGTTGATATGATCTATAAAGAAGCTGAAAAGACTGGTACTGATCCATGGTTAGTACGCGTTGCCTGTGAAACGCTCGTCAGTGTCAACCGTGTTGTTATCGCTGGTGAAGTACGTGTTCCCGATACGCTATTAAAAAAAGATAAAAATAAAGAATTCATCTATGATGAAACTAGCTTTCCACTCATTAATCCTACACGTTTTCGTACAGCAGCGCGCCGTGCTATTCGTACCATTGGCTATGAACAAGCAGGATTCCATTGGAAAACTGTTAAAATTGATGTTCTTTTGCGCCCCCAATCAGCTGATATAGCAAGAGGGGTTGATAATGCTACGGATCGGCACGGTGAAGAAGGAGCAGGTGATCAAGGCATCATGTTTGGATATGCTTGCCGTGAAACACCTGATCTCATGCCTGCACCAATTTATTATGCGCATAAAATTCTCAAACTTCTTGCCGCAGCCCGACATAAAGGAGAGGGAGAAACTGGAAAATTAGGACCAGATGCTAAAAGCCAAATAACCATACGCTATAAAAATGGAAAACCAATAGAGGTCACATCCATCGTTCTTTCAACGCAGCACCTTGATGAAAGCTGGGATTCCAATAAAGTACGTACAGTGGTTGAGCCTTACATTCGCCAAGCTTTACATGACATTCCCATTGCAGCTCAATGCAGTTGGTATATTAACCCAACAGGAAAATTTGTTATTGGAGGCCCTCAAAGCGATGCCGGATTAACGGGACGCAAAATTATTGTGGATACTTACGGAGGTGCAGCACCCCATGGAGGCGGTGCTTTTTCAGGAAAAGATACAACAAAAGTTGATCGTTCTGCTGCCTATGCGGCACGCTATCTGGCTAAGAATATTGTTGCTGCTCATTTAGCAGAGAGATGCACCATTCAACTCTCCTATGCAATTGGTATTGCACAACCTTTATCTATTTATCTTAATCTTCATGGAACAGGAAAAGTCGATGAAAAAGTTATTGAAGCAGCCATCCGCAAAATAATGGATCTTTCACCTACCGGCATTCGAAAACATCTTGACCTCAATAAACCTATTTATGCAAAAACAGCTGCCTATGGTCACTTTGGTCGTAAACCAAAAAACGATGGTTCGTTTTCATGGGAAAAAACTGATCTCGTGAAAACGCTTCAAACAATGATCCAAATCCCATGATTAAACATAATATACGTAAGAGTGAAGCATTTTTTGGACGCCGACAAGGAAAACAACTTCAAAACAGTCAGCTTACACGTATAAAAATGCTTCTCCCCAATTTTAATATTGATTTAAATGTTCCTCCTCCTTCAAACCTTACATCCTTATTTTCAAGCAAAGTAAGAGAAATTCGACTTGAAATCGGCTTTGGTGGAGGTGAACATTTACTTCATGAAATGGAATATTTTCCAAAAACTGGTTTTATCGGCGTCGAGCCCTTTATCAATGGCATGGCAAAAATATTGTTGTCTCTTGAACAGCATCAAAACCATCAAAATCGTCTTCGCCTCTATAATGATGATGCTACACGCCTCCTTGATTGGCTCCCTGATAACTCGCTTGATGGAATAGACCTCTTCTATCCCGATCCTTGGCCGAAAAAGAAACACTGGAAACGACGTTTCATCAACATAAAAAATCTTAACCGTTTTGCTCGTGTTCTTAAAATAGGAAAATTTTTTCGCTTTGCTAGCGATATAGACAGTTATGTAAACTGGACTTTGTACCATTGTGCACAACATGATCACTTTGAATGGAAAGCAGAAAGCCCTCAAGACTGGAAACTCCCTTATCCACTATGGAGTGGAACCCGCTATGAAGCAAAAGCTTTACGCGAAGGACGAACGCCTGCCTATCTTACCTTTATCAAGAAATAAATGATCAAGCGCTTTTCTCATAAACAACTTGAAAAATTTTGAATTTAAGAGTATCAATAGTTAAATTCTTGGTCTTATGATGAAGAGTGGGCCGTTGGACCCGCTCTTTTTTAATATCATAAAACTGATGAAAACAACTTGGATAAAATGTATGAACGAAGCTGAAAAAATAAGCAATCTTAACGAACCGCGCTTGTTTGAAGAAGATGGTATCGAAGCACAGGTTGCTGCTCTTGTCATACCACTACTTAAACCTTTAGGTTTTCGTTTGGTTCGTGTAAAACTTCTTGGTCAAAATGGTTTAACACTTCAAATTATGGTTGAACGTGCCGATGGTTCTATGACCATAGAAGATTGTGAAACTGTTAGTCGAACTGTTTCCCCACTCCTTGATGTCCAAAATGTTATTGAACGCAAATATCATTTAGAAATCTCATCACCTGGAATTGATCGTCCATTGGTAAGAAAATCTGATTTTTTTCATTGGCAAGGGCATCTTGCAAAAATTGAAACAAAAATAATAATTGATGGGCGCCGAAAATTTCGCGGGACACTTACAAATATCACGCAAGATGGATTTATTTTAAACACTGATAAAGCTGCTTATGGAGAAGCCATGTATACCCCTATTTCCTTTTGTGATATCATAAATGCACATTTAGTGCTTACCGATGAGCTTATTCGCGATGCATTGAAACAAAATAAAGATTTAAGTCAACAATTCATTGCCGAAGAGAACGCTAACGACTCTATACAGACGCTCAATTTCAAAAAATAATATCACAGGGGAATACCCATCGTGTGGCACAAAGAAGGAGAAAATTGATGGCTACAAGCGCTAACAGGCTTGAGATTCTGCAAATTGCAGATGCTGTTGCACGTGAAAAGTCAATCGACCGTGAAATTGTCATTTCTGCGATGGCTGATGCTATTCAAAAAGCAGCACGTTCTCGTTATGGTCAAGAAACCAATATCCGTGCTGAAATCAATTCTAAAACAGGTGAAATTAAATTACAGCGCCTGCTTAAAATCGTTGATGTCGTTGAAGACTATACAACGGAAATTACTTTGTCTGATGCTCTCAAACATCAAGCAGAAGCAAAAATTGGTGATTTTTTTGCTGATCTTTTACCTCCTATGGATTTTGGACGTATCGCAGCACAATCTGCTAAACAGGTTATTGTACAAAAAGTACGCGACGCAGAGCGTGATCAGCAATATGAGGAATTCAAAAATAAAGTTGGTGAAATTATTTCTGGTACAGTTAAGCGTGTGGAATATGGTAACGTCATCGTTGATCTAGGGCGCGGTGAAGCTATTGTGCGCCGTGATGAATTAATTCCTCGTGAATCATTCCGCTATGGAGATCGCATTCGTGCTTTTGTCAATGATGTACACCGTGAAACGCGTGGGCCGCAAATTTTCCTTTCACGCACACATCCCCAATTTATGGTAAAACTTTTCACTATGGAAGTGCCCGAAATTTATGATGGTATTATAGAAATCAAATCTGTAGCTCGTGATCCAGGTTCACGGGCTAAAATCGCCGTTGTTTCACGCGATGGTTCCATTGATCCTGTTGGAGCATGCGTTGGAATGCGAGGAAGTCGTGTACAAGCTGTTGTTGCTGAATTACAAGGCGAAAAAATTGATATTATTCCTTGGTCGCCTGATGCGGCAACATTTGTCGTTAATGCACTGCAACCTGCTGAAGTTTCTAAAATTATCCTTGATGAAGATGCTGAACGGATTGAAGTTATTGTGCCAGATGATCAACTTAGCCTTGCTATTGGACGACGTGGGCAAAATGTTCGCTTGGCTTCACAGCTAACAGGATGGAACATTGATATTTTAACGGAAAAGGAAGAATCTGAAAATCGTCAAAAAGAATTTACTGAACGGAGTAAATTGTTTATGGAAGCCTTAGAGGTTGACGAAATGATCGGACAGGTTATGGCATCAGAGGGTTTTTCTTCTATTGAAGAAATCGCCTATATTGATCTTGAAGAAATCGCTTCTATTGATGGTTTTGACCATGATACCGCCGCTGAAATCCAAAGTCGTGCCCGCGAATATCTTGATCATCAAGAAAAAGAACTTGATGAAAAACGCAAAAAGCTCGGAGTTTCTGACGAATTGCGAACACTTCCTGGAATGACAAGTGCTATGTTGGTTGCTGTAGGTGAGGATGGTGTAAAAACAATAGAAGACTTTGCTGGCTATGCCGTTGATGATTTAGCTGGTTGGAGAGAACGCAAAGAAGGTCAAACACAGAATTTTTCTGGTATTTTAACCCCTTTTGACATTACACGCGCAGATGCAGAAGCTATGGTTTTAGCCGCACGTGTACAAGCAGGCTGGATAGACCAAGCTGATCTTGTTACAGAAAATCCTGTAGAAGATGAAAATTCTACAGAAAATGAAAAAATAGATGATTTGGATGTGGATACACTTTAAATGAATGAACGGACTTGCATTGTGACCCGAAAAAATGCTTCAGCACAAACGCTGATCCGTTTTGTTATTGGTCCCAATAACCAAATTGTTCCTGATCTTAAAGCGAATTTACCAGGGCGTGGCGTTTGGATTTCCGCCCATCACGCTGTTATTGAGAAAGCAATAAAACAGAAAGCTTTTCATAGAAATTTTAAAACAGATGTTGAGGTTGCACCAAATCTTGTGCATGTTATTGATACGCTTTTACTAAAAGCCGCTCTTTCAAGCCTTTCCATGGCACGAAAAGCGGGAGCAATTGTTATGGGAGCAACAAAGGTTGACGCTGCTATCCGCTCTGGTAAAGTTATTCTTGTACTTCATGCTAAAGAAACAACAGAAGATGGGAAACGAAAAATTGCACAGGCCATCCATTCAATACAACAACAAACAAATCGGACTATAAAAACCATATCTTTATTTACAAGTGATGAAATGCGAGTGGCTTTTGGCTCTAATCCTGTAATGCACGCGGCCTTACTGGACACAAAGGCTGCTGAAGGATTTCTCAAAACGACATGTAAATTGATCAGCTATCGTGACGACAAGCATAGTAAGTCTAGTGAGATGACGGCACAAGCCGTGAAGGAAGTACAATGAGTGAAAATAACAACGACAAAACAACCGTCAAGAAGACACTAACTCTCAAGAGGTCTGTCTTGGAAACGAGCACGGTTAAACAAAATTTTAGTCATGGCCGTACGAAGGCTGTCGTTGTCGAAACCAAACGGCGTAAAATTACGCGACCTGATGAAAAAGCTGAAACCCTACAGCCCATTACAAAGCCGCATGTGGCCCCCCAGCGTTCTAAACCGCGTTTTGAGGGAAAAAAGCCTCAAGAATCTGTGGCCAAAAGCAATCTTTCATCAACTGAAATGGAAGCGAGACTTCGCGCGTTAGAAGAAGCACATATCCAAGAAAGAATAACGCGAGAACAAGCCGAAGAAGAAGCAAGACGCGCTAAAGAGCGTGAAGAAATTTTACAGCAAGAAAGTAAAGAAAAAGAAATACATCTCCAACAAGAAGAAGAAATATCACCAGTACAGACTCCACCTGTTCCCCCTCTCATTGAACAGACAGATATTCCTATTGCGCCTAAAAACACAACCGTGATTGAAAAACGCAAAATAGATGACAATAAAGAGGAAGAACGGCATAGTCGACGTGCTAATCCTGCTAAATCAGAAATACGTGTACCAAAAGTTGTCAAAGGAGCTGATGAGCGGCGACGCGGAAAGCTAACTCTGAATAGTGCACTGGATGAAGAAGGAAACGCACGTGGGCGCTCAATGGCTGCAATGCGGCGTAGACAGGAAAAGTTTAAGCGTGCACAAAATCAAGAACCAAGAGAAAAAATTTCTCGCGAAGTTGTTCTTCCTGAAACGATTACCATTCAAGAGCTCGCACAACGTATGACGGAGCGTTCTGTTGATGTGATTAAATTCTTGATGAAACAAGGACAAATGATGAAACCTGGCGATGTTATTGATGCAGATGTTGCCGAACTCATCGCTGTTGAATTTGGCCATACTGTTAAACGTGTTTTAGAATCTGACGTAGAAGAAGGTATCTTTAATATAAAAGATAATCCTCAAAACATGCAGCAGCGTCCCCCTGTTGTAACCATTATGGGCCATGTTGACCACGGAAAAACTTCTCTTTTGGATGCTATTCGTAAAGCAAATGTTGTTTCTGGCGAAGCAGGAGGTATTACGCAGCATATTGGTGCCTATCAAGTAGAACAAAACGGTCAAAAAATTACCTTTATTGATACACCTGGTCATGCTGCATTTACGGCTATGCGTGCACGTGGAGCTCGTGTTACTGATATTGCTGTTCTCGTTGTAGCCGCTGATGATAGTGTTATGCCCCAAACGATTGAATCAATCAATCATGCGAAAGTCGCTGGTGTACCTATCATTGTTGCTATCAACAAAATTGATAAACCAGCTGCGAATGCACAAAAAGTACGTACAGAACTTCTACAACATGAAGTGTTTGTTGAAACTATGGGCGGTGAAACTTTGGACGTTGAAGTTTCTGCTAAAACTGGTCAAAATCTTGATAAACTTCTCGAAGCTATCCTTCTTCAGGCTGAAATGCTTGATCTGAAAGCAGATCCTCAACGAACTGCAGAGGGCGTTATCATTGAAGCCAAATTGGATCGCGGACGTGGATCTGTTGCAACAGTTCTTGTTCAAAAAGGTACATTACACCCTTCTGATATTATAGTTGCCGGAAATGAATGGGGTCGTGTGCGTGCTTTGATTGACGACCATGGCCGCCATGTCAAAGAAGCCGTTCCCTCTACACCGATTGAAATTTTAGGAATGCAAGGAACACCACAAGCCGGAGACCGTTTTGCTGTTGTCACACATGAAGCAAAAGCACGTGAAATTTCTGAATATCGTCAACGATTAGCACGTGATAAAGCTGTTGCGCGGCAAACTGGTTCGCGTGGTTCTCTTGAACAGATGATGACAAAATTGCAAACGACTGGTGTTAAGGAGTTTTCTCTTATTATAAAAGGGGATGTGCAAGGATCAATTGAAGCAATTGCTTCAGCATTGGAAAAACTCGGAAATGATGAGGTTCGTGCGCGTATTGTACATTCTGGTGCTGGAGGAATTACCGAAAGTGATATTTCTCTTGCGGAAGCTTCTAACTCTGCTGTAATTGGCTTTAATGTTCGAGCCAATAAGCAGGCACGTGATTTTGCTAAAACACAAGGAATTGAAATTCGTTATTATAACATCATTTATGATCTTGTTGACGATATCAAGGCTGCCATGTCTGGATTACTCTCACCAGAACAGCGTGAAACTTTCCTTGGTAATGCTGAAATTCTAGAAGTCTTTAACATTACAAAAATTGGAAAAGTTGCAGGATGTCGTGTTACAGAAGGTAAAATAGAACGAGGAGCCGGTGTTCGCCTTATCCGCGATAATATCGTTATTCACGAAGGAAAGCTGAAAACACTCAAACGTTTTAAAGATGAAGTCAGTGAAGTGCAAAGTGGTCAAGAATGTGGAATAGCCTTTGAAAATTATGACGACATGCGCGCAGGAGACATCATTGAGACCTTCCGTATCGAACATATTAATCGTACATTATAAAATAATCCAATAACCTTATTCTGTTATAAAATGAGAAAAAGTTATTAGATTTTATACACAATATCTTTTTTTCCTTATCTAAATGGTCAAAAAAAGAGATCTTGTAGCAAGGATAAAACTTTGATGAAAAATGCAGGACCATCACAACGGCAACTTAGAGTAGCAGAGCAAGTACGTCATGCAGTAGCGCATATATTACAGCGTGATATTTTGCTTGATGATATCTTAAAAGATATTGTTATTTCTGTCTCTGAAGTACGCATGTCACCAGATTTAAAAATTGCTACTTGCTTTGTATCACCTCTCAGCACTCTTAAAAATGCTTCTCATACCGATGTTGTTGATACCCTCAATAAACATAGTCGTTTTCTCCGAGGAGAAATCAGTCATGCGTTGCGACAAATGAAATATATGCCAGAACTGCGTTTCCGACTTGATAATAGTTTTGATAATTTTTCAAAAATTGATGCTCTCCTTCGCTCGCCTGAGGTTGCACGCGATCTTCACCATAGCGATACAGATGAGGATTAAAGATATGGCGCGGCAACACAAGAAAAAAGGGCGTCCTGTTTCTGGCTGGGTCATATTTGATAAACCAAAAGGAATGAAATCAACAGAAGCTGTCTCACAAATCAAATGGCTCTTTCATGCTCAAAAGGCAGGACATGCGGGTACACTTGATCCTCTTGCTTCTGGTCTCCTTCCTATTGCATTGGGCGAAGCAACCAAAACCGTCCCTTACGTGATGCAAGGCAAAAAAACTTACCGTTTTCATATTGCTTGGGGGCAAGAGCGCTCAACAGATGATCTAGAAGGAGAAATAACGAAAACTTCTCTCAAACGTCCAACACAAGAAGAAATACTTGCTCTTCTTCCTCAATATACAGGTGTTATTTTGCAAACACCTCCACAATTTTCAGCAATCAAAATTGCCGGAAATCGTGCCTATGATTTAGCGCGTGAAGGGGAAGTTGTTGAAATTCCGCCCCGTGAAGTGGAAATAGAAACTTTCAAATTATTAGAAATGCCTACTAAAGAGCATTCTGTCTTTGAAATAACCTGCGGAAAAGGAACTTATGTGCGCTCTTTAGCACGCGATATGGGACGTGATCTCGGTTGCTATGGGCATATTGCTGATTTAAGACGTATTGCCGTCGCACCTTTTGATGAAGAAGATCTCATTACATGGGAGGAACTAAAAGCGGCCATTCCGCCAAATAAAAACACTACAGATGAAAATAATCGTTCTTTTGAAAAAAACTTCTCAACACTCGATGGGCTCTTAATTGACACAAGTGCCGCATTAGATTGCCTCCCTCACTATATCCTTAATGAAACTCAAGCACAGAAAATTATCAAGGGGCATTCTATCCTCTTGTGTCATCACAAAGTACCTCTTGATGAAGAGGAAATTTGTGTCCTCTATAAGGAACAACTTCTTGCTATTGGCATTCTCGACAAAGGTCTATTTAAACCAAAGCGGATTTTCACAATTTAATCGATTCTTTTCCACAACCACCTTTTGCGAAAAGATATTTTTCTCTATCAATTAAGAAAAATATGGTGCTTTTCATTGTCTATATTTACCGTATTCATATCAAAATTTAAGTCAGTGCTATAAGCTAACACCACCACACACTTTTTCCTCTTAATGTCGCAATAATCCTTGCATTTGAAGGAATTCATAAGAGGCTTTTTATTTCTTTTTCAATCATTTTTACTCACACTTTAGCCCTCGTTTGTAATGTGCAAGCGAAGATGTGGACTGATTTACTCTAAATAGATTTGAAACGAGAAAAGCTTAAGACTTTCAGAACTATCACTCAACATGAAAAATGGTAAATAACCGTTATAAATCAATTCATTAACTATTGAAACAGCAATTTTTTGTTATGACTATGCTAACAAATTGATCGAAATAATATTAACATATTTAATATTTACAAAAACTGTTTTAACCCTAAGGGAGATGATCAGAGGAAACTTTTAAAAGCATCTCATTGGCTTGAGGTATTGTTTGGCGTTCAATCATGCGGTGCACTCTTATACCGTTAGGAGCACAATTTAAATGACGCAGACGCTTATTGACTTCTGCATCTGCTTTTGTACGACGATGATTATGGCGTAAATAATCTACCCATGTTGGCATATGATAAGCCTCTGTCCAATATTCAGGTCTTTCAAGATCTCGTAAAAGGACCCACTGACGCGCACCATCACGTAACCGAATATGGCGTCGACGCGTCATCACTTTGAGAAACTCTTCGAGTTCATTTTCATGAATTTGGTAATCAATCATTATCATGATCGGGCCACTTCTTGCTTTGAGGTCGAGTAATAGTTCCGGCTCTCTAAAATGATCAAGAGGATTTAAATCTATCTGAGGAATTTCTTGAATTCTAAATTTTACCCCTGCAAGAGCACCAAAAATCAAAAATAAAGAACAAACGCTCAAAGCAATTGTTGGAGAATAACCATCAGCTAAACCTCCCCAGATTGCACTTCCAATAGCCATCCCCCCATAAGATGCCGTTTGATAAAGAGCTAAAGAACGTGCAACAACCCAGCGTGGTGTAGAGAGTTGTACAGATGTATTAAACAATGATAAGGCCAAAACCCAACATAAACCTGCAGGAAATAAAGCAATATGGCTTATAATCAGTGAACGGCTGATTCCCAATAAAAAGCAAGAAAAGGCGAAACCAATAAATGCACTTGCAATAATTGTTTCTGAACGAAAATGATGCCGTACAACTGCATTAATAATGCCTGCTGTCATGGCTCCTAACCCAAAACAACCGAGCAATGTACCATAAAGAAGGGCACTTCCTCCAAGAACTTTATGCGCAACAATTGGCAAAAGTGCTAAAATAGAAATTGCTCCTATACCAAAAAGGAACGCTCGAACCATAATGCTCAGGAGATTAGGTGACATCGCAACATAACGCAAACCATCTGAGACAGCTCCTAACAGCCTTTCTCGTGGCAATGAGTTGTTTTCATAATTCGACTTCCAGAAAAACAACGCACCAATAAGAGGAATATAGCTTATAGCATTAAACAAAAAAGCAGCCGATGCCCCTAAAGTTGCAATGATGGCACCCCCAATAGCAGGACCAACACTCCGCATCAAATTAAAGCCAACACTATTCAAACTAACAGCAGCAGGAATATTTTCCCTGCTCACAATATCTCCTATCGTTGCTTGCCAAGAAGGATTATAAAAAGCTGTGCCACATCCAATCAAAAACGTAAAACATAACAAAAGCCAAGGTGTTAGAAATCCCATATAGGCTAAAACAGATAAACTCATCGATATGACCATCATCATAATCTGTGCACACAACATAATTTGACGCCGATTAAAATTATCAGCTAATGCCCCTGCCATCAAAGAAAACATAACAAGTGGTAATGTTGTGGCACTTTGAACTAGCCCAACCATGGAATGCGAAGAACTAATCAACGCCATTAACCACCCTGCTCCAACAGCTTGTATCAGCCCCCCTAAATTAGAAATAAGAGTAGATGACCATAAATTTCGAAATACCGAATTACGAAAAAGTTTTAATGTTGAAATGCTCTGCATCTTTTTCCTCCAACGGTATTTATCACTTTTGTTACCACACACACACTCATAATCTTTGTATCAAAAGGATGCATAATTGTTTAAAAAACTTCTCATAAAACTCTATTTAAATCAATATTTCAAAACAAAAGCTTTTATTTAAAGAAAGACTTCAAAATGCTGTCAAGGACTAGTATTTTAACCTTCTTTCCTATATAAGAACGAAATTAGGTAAGAGTCTTCGACTTTTCCTGTTTTCTCACAGACCCTAGCTGAACGACATCTCGGCTATGGGTGACTTTATGTTTCTTCGTTTTTGGAAAGGATAATACGATGTCGATTACAGCTGAACGTAAACAAGCTCTTGTCGCAGAATACGCAAACAAAGTTGGTGATACAGGATCACCAGAAGTACAGATTGCTGTACTTTCTGAACGTATTTCTAATTTAACAAACCACTTTAAATCTCACAAAAAGGATAATCATTCTCGTCGAGGTCTTTTGAAGATGGTGTCTCAACGCCGGCGTCTTCTTGATTATCTTAAAGGAGTTGACCAAAATCGTTATCAGACACTTATAAAGAAGTTAGGTTTACGTCGCTAAAAGAAAAATGGAGGTGGTATTTAAAAAACCACCCATTTTTTCAATGTGTTGCTTTTAATTAAAAATTTTAAAAACTGATAAGTTATTATGGGATAGGACTGCTCATCGTTTCACATTTAATGCGATTTACTTCTCTCTTCTCGCAACAAAGGAAGTAATTTGTTGTCCACCCCAGAACTTGCAAATATGCTGCGCACAACCAGAATGTAAGCAATCAAAGATTTAAACACTGGTCATTAAGGATAAAAAATGTTCAAAACGCACAAGATAGAAATTGAATGGGCTGGGCGTCCTCTCACCCTTGAGACAGGGAAAATAGCGCGTCAAGCTGATGGTGCAGTGATTGCTACCTATGGAGAAACTATTGTCTTAGCAACCGTTGTATCGGCCAAAAACCCAAAACCAGACCAGGACTTTTTTCCACTCACTGTTAATTATCAAGAAAAATTCTATGCTGTTGGTAGAATACCTGGGGGCTATTTAAAACGTGAAAGTCGACCAAGTGAAAATGAAACTTTGGTTTCACGTTTGATTGATCGCCCAATTCGTCCCCTTTTCGTTGAGGGATATAAAAATGATACACAAGTTATTGTTTCCGTTATACAGCATGATCTCGAAAACAATCCCGATATCCTTGCGATGATTGCATCTTCTGCCGCATTGACCCTGTCAGGTGTTCCTTTCATGGGACCTATAGCTGGTGCACGCGTTGGCTATTGTAATGGACAATATGTTCTTAATCCTCATATCGATGAAATGCCTGAATCAAAACTTGATCTTGTTGTTGCTGGAACAGAAAGTGCTGTTTTGATGGTTGAATCAGAAGCACAAGAATTACCGGAAGATATCATGTTGGGGGCCGTGATGTTTGGTCACAAAGGCCTTCAACCTGTCCTTGATGCCATTATAAAGCTTGCTGAAGTTGCTGCAAAAGATCCTCGTGATTTTGTTCCTGAAGATCTTTCTGAACTTGAAAAAGCGATGCAGAAAATGGCAGAACAGGATATACGAAAGGCTTACACAATTACTGATAAGCAAGAACGTTATGCTGCAATTGATGCACTAAAGACAGAAATCCTCAATAAATTTATGCCAGAAACAGAAAAAGACTGTCAATTTAGTACAGATCAAATTGCAACCGTATTTAAACAGTTGCAAGCAAAAATTGTTCGTGGGAACATTCTTGATACCCAAAAGCGGATTGATGGACGCAATCTTTCTACCGTGCGCCCTATCCAATCAGAAGTAAGTATTTTACCCCGCACACATGGATCAGCTCTCTTTACCCGCGGAGAAACACAAGCTATTGTCGTTGCAACACTAGGAACTGGTGAAGATGAACAATATGTTGATTCCTTAACGGGAATGTATAAGGAAACATTCCTTCTCCATTACAATTTCCCACCATTTTCAGTGGGTGAAACGGGACGCCTTGGTTCTCCTGGTCGTCGTGAAATTGGACATGGTAAATTGGCATGGCGGGCAATTCACCCCATGTTGCCAACGAAAGAATCTTTTCCTTATACCATTCGTGCTGTCTCAGAAATCACTGAATCCAATGGCTCTTCTTCTATGGCAACGGTTTGTGGAACTTCACTTGCTCTTATGGATGCTGGTGTTCCTCTAGCACGCCCTGTTGCTGGTATTGCTATGGGCTTGATTAAAGAAGGAGAACGCTTTGCTGTTCTTTCTGATATTTTAGGGGATGAAGATCATCTTGGAGATATGGATTTTAAAGTCGCAGGAACAGAAAATGGTATTACTGCCTTGCAAATGGATATCAAAATTGATGGTATTACCGAAGAGATTATGAAAATCGCGCTTGAACAAGCCAAAGGAGGCCGAATCCATATCCTTAATGAGATGGCAAAAGCTTTAACCAGTGCACGTGCTGAGCTGAGTGAATTTTCTCCACGAATCGAAGTTATGAATATTTCTGTCGATAAAATCCGTGATGTTATCGGCTCTGGTGGTAAAGTTATTCGGGAAATCGTGGAACAAACTGGAGCAAAAATTAATATTGAAGATGATGGTACCATTAAAATTGCTTCTGCTGATGCTAAAACCATTGAAGCGGCAAAACGCTGGATCCATTCTATTGTCGATGAGCCTGAAGTTGGTGCTATCTACCAAGGAACAGTTGTAAAAACTGCAGAATTTGGTGCATTTATAAACTTCTTTGGTTCTCGTGATGGACTCGTTCATATCTCTCAGCTTGCATCAGAACGCGTCAGCAAAACAACCGATATTGTAAAAGAAGGTGACAAAGTTTGGGTTAAATTAATGGGCTTTGATGAGCGTGGAAAAGTTCGGTTATCAATGAAGGTCGTTGATCAAACAACCGGAAAGGAAATCACCGGTGATAAAGCGATAAATGAAGAAAAGTGCGTGGATGAAAAAAAACAACCTGAAAATAAGCGCCGCCGTAAGAAAAAAGAAGAGTAAGTTTTTCTTCTTATCGTATCATGAAATGCCATCCCAATATTGGAGTGGCATTTTTTTCTTTGAAAGAGTCATATGTGTTATTATTTTTGCCTTTTGAAAATCATGAACTCCCGTATCCTGATCCAAACCAGTGTTGGCTAAGTTTTGGTTTAACAGAAATCCCAGCTCAAGAATGGGCACAAAATTTAAGAGTTATTACGCCTTGGCGACCAGATTTTTTAAAATTTGTCGATACTCAATTTCACTGCTCTCCTCAAATAGATAAAACCTTCAGCTATGATGGTGCATTTTTACATTTGAGCAAATATCGTGGTTTGAACCAAAATTGTTTTCTTGATTTATTAGAATGCGTTAAACCCAATGGATGGATTGTAATCAGTGGGAATAAAACTGTTGGAGCTGCTTCAATGATGAAATGGGTCAAAACAATTGTTCCTATCACCAATAAATTATCTAAAAATCATGGTCTTGTATTTTGGTTGCAAGTTCCTCAACAAATTGAGAGACATAACATTGCGCAATTGCGCTCACCACCGCTCACTTTTGGTAAATTTCAAACCGCTTCTGGTATGTTCTCACACGGACGTATTGATCCAGGATCTGCTGCGCTTGCGTCTTATATGTTCAAAGTTATTTCTGGAAAAACGGCTGATTTTGGTGCTGGATGGGGCTATCTTTCTCACGTTGCACTTGAAAGAAGTGAAAAACTCACCGCTCTAGACCTTTATGAAGCCGACTACAACGCTTTGAGAGCAGCAAAACGGCACCTTAAATCCATAACAGCTCCTTTTCCAATTCATTTTTATTGGCATGACCTTGTACATGAACCTATCACAAATCTATATGACACAATCATTTCAAATCCACCGTTTCACACACAACAAACGACAGATGTTTCATTAGGAAAAAATTTTATTATAAATGCTGCAAAGTGCTTAAAACCAAGCGGCAGTCTGCTTTTTGTTGCAAACCGCCACCTGCCTTATGAAACATTATTAAAAAATATTTTCCGCACAGTGTTGATACATGAACAAGCCCATGGTTTTAAAATTATCGAAGCGCGCAGATAAACAAAACAAGCAATAACTTTCAAAGAATAAAACGGGAAAGATCGATATCAGCAGCAAGCTCGCCAATAGATTTTCTTACGTAAGCAGCATCAATTTTAAACGATGTTCCAGCTTTATCTGGCGCCGTAAAAGAAATCTCATCCAAAACGCGCTCCATCACTGTTTGCAAACGACGTGCCCCTATATTTTCAATCCTTGCATTTAAATCTACAGCAATATCTGCTAAAGCATCAATTGCATCATCGGTAATTTCCAAATGAACCTCTTCCGTTGCCATAAGAGCAATATATTGTTTAATCAAACTGGCTTCTGGTTCTGTTAGAATGCGTCGTAAATCTTCCCTTGTTAAAGGATTGAGCTCCACACGGATGGGCAAACGTCCTTGAAGTTCCGGTAATAAATCAGATGGCTTGGAAACATGAAATGCACCTGAGGCAATAAAAAGAATATGATCTGTTTTGATTTGCCCATATTTTGTAGCAATTGTTGTTCCTTCCACCAAAGGCAAAAGATCACGTTGAACGCCCTCACGCGAAATCGCAGCACTGGCTCCACCGTCTCGAGTTGCAATTTTATCAATCTCATCAATAAAAACAATACCATCATTTTCAGCAACACGAAGCGCCTCTTGAATAATTTGCTCCTGATCAAGGAGTTTTTCAGATTCATCATCAATGAGCGGTTTAAAAGAATCCTTTACCGTCGTCTTACGGACTTTTGTACGACTGCCCATTTTACCCAAAATATCTGATAAATTCATAATACCCATTTGTGCCCCAGGCATACCAGGAATATCAAAGGTTGAAGCACTATTGCTATTATTATCGGCGACTTCAATTTCAATCTCTTTCTCATCCAGCTCACCTTCACGCAATTTTTTACGAAAACTATCACGGGTAGCAGGACTTGCTGTTTTACCAACAAGGGCGTCTAAAACGCGCTCTTCAGCATTCACGTGAGCCTTTTCTTTTATTTCATCTCGTTTCTTTTCACGTACAAGAGAAATGGCAATTTCAACAAGATCTCGAATAATTTGCTCAACATCACGTCCCACATAACCAACTTCAGTAAATTTCGTCGCTTCTACTTTAACGAAGGGTGCTCCAGAAAGTTTTGCTAATCGACGTGCGATTCCTGTTTTACCAACACCTGTTGGCCCTATCATTAAAATATTTTTTGGCATAACTTCTTCACGCATCGGCTCATCAAGCTGTTGCCTACGCCACCGATTGCGCAATGCAATAGCTACAGAGCGTTTGGCATCATTTTGGCCAATAATAAAACGATCAAGTTCAGAAACAGTCTCACGAGGGGAAAATACAACACACATTTAAATAGCTTTCTCTAAAGAAGATAATTCTGCATCCAATGTTTCAATCGTAAAATGATCATTGGTGTAAACACAAATTTTAGCGGCAATAGCCATAGCTTTACGAGCAATAGTTTCTGCATCCAAATCCAAATCCATGAGTGCACGCGCTGCTGAAAGAGCAAAATTTCCTCCAGAGCCAATTGCCATAACCCCATCTTCTGGTTCTAAGACATCACCAAGCCCTGTTAGAGCCAAAGTTACTTTCTTATCAGCCACGAGCATCATTGCTTCGAGACGACGCAAATAGCGATCTGTTCGCCAATCTTTTGCAAGTTCTACACAGGCACGCATAAGCTGATCAGGATATTGTTCAAGCTTTGTTTCCAATCTCTCCAGTAATGTAAAAGCATCTGCCGTAGCACCTGCAAAACCAGCAATAACCACTCCGTTCTTTCCAAGACGACGCACTTTACGTGCATTGCCTTTCATAATTGTCTGTCCAAGAGAGACCTGACCATCACCGGCCATCACGACTTTTCCACCTTTTCGTACCGTAATAATTGTTGTACCATATATTATGTCTGGCTTATGTTCTGTCATAAGGAAACTCCTTAATATTAACTTTACTTTTTAATATTGATTTCTTTTCATACAATGTAAAACTCAATTACTATTGTCCTATTTAAGAACATATACAGCAAAACACAATGATTCAGCATAACTCAATTTGTTGAAAATGGAAAAATGATATCATTGTTGTCAATGTAAATTACTGCTAAATAGCTTTATATAAACAGTTTGTGCTTTTTAGAGGAAAATTATGAAAAAAATAGCCATAGGGACCTTAGGTGGAACAATTGCAATGACTGCTGATAGTTTTGGTCACATGCAACCGACTTTAACTTCAGATAACCTTATAAAAAGTGTTCCTGATTTAAATAACGTTGCTGATATTCATGCACAAACATTAATGCAAATACCAAGTGGATCTTTATCATTTCAAATGCTTTTTGAAATAATTAAGTGGGCAAAACAACAAATAAACGCTGGTGCAGAAGGTATTGTTTTAACACAAGGGACTGATACTCTGGAAGAAACAGCTTTTTTTCTTTCTCTTTATTGGAAGGAGGCTGAACCACTCATCATAACCGGCGCTATGCGCATGCCTCATGAAGCAGGCGCGGATGGCCCCGCCAACATTTTAGCAGCCACTCGTGTCGCAGCAGCCACACAAAGTCGTAACAGGGGCGTTCTCGTTGTCATAAATGATGCAATTCATTCACCTTATTGGCTCTATAAAAGCCATACCGTCAAAGTCGAAACATTTCAATCAGGTCTTGCAGGTGTTTTAGGAACTATTTTAGAGGGAAAACTTATTTATTTCAATGATCGAAAATTTTTTCCGACAACGTTTGATCTTCCCCAAAATCATGATCATCAAATTGCACTCCTCTATTCCTCTTTATCATCTGGTGCACAATTAATGAAACTATGCCTTGAAAGTGGGTATTATGCTGGAGTTGTTATTGCTGGTTTTGGTGCGGGGCACTGTAGTTTTCAAGAAGCAGACCTTGTACAACAATATGCACAAAAAATACCAATCATTATTGCTAGTCGTTGTTGTAATGGCTCAACAACTCGTATAACTTATGGCTATAAAGGCTCCGAAATCGATATGATTGCTTCTGGTGCTCTCATGTCTGGTTATTTATCAGCCGTAAAAGCGCGTCTACTTTTATGGGCTTTTTTGGCGCAAGGGCACTCATTAGCACAAATCCGTGCAAACTGGAATGACTGGACTATAAGTTAATGAAAAATGATCTATTATCTTAAAAGAAGAGAGCATGCAAAACAAAATTTATTTGAAAATAAAGCCGCTCTTCTGTCTGCTCTTAATCAATTGCTGCTGCAAAAAAATCTCGACAAATACAAATGATTGATACAACTATACAAAAAATTAATCAGAAAGATAATCTGGTCAAATCTGTTTCTGACCGATATTCACCCTATCGTGTTTTTACTGCACAAGAATGGTCAGAGTTTCGTGAAGACACACCTCTTACTTTGACTTTTGATGAAATTAAGCGTTTACGCTCTATTGATGATCCTATCGATCTTAAAGAAGTCCAACGCATTTATCTTTCTTTATCGCGTCTGTTATCATGCCATGTTGAAGCAGTACAGGAACTTTTCCACAAACGTCAGCAGTTTCTCCATCAAGAAGAGAGTAGAAAAACGCCCTTTATTATTGGAATTGCTGGTTCTGTAGCTGTAGGAAAATCAACCACGGCTCGCATTCTTCAAGAACTGTTGAAACGTTGGACATCTAGTCTTAAAGTTGATCTAATCACAACGGATGGTTTTCTCTATCCTAACGCAATCTTACAGCAAAAAAATCGTATGAATCGTAAAGGATTTCCTGATTCCTATGACATTAAAAAGCTGCTGTGCTTTCTTTCGGCTATAAAAGCAGGTATCGGAAATGTCCGTGCCCCACTTTACTCACATATGACCTATGATGTTCTAGAAAATCAGACAATTACCATCGATCGTCCTGATATTTTAATTGTTGAAGGTATTAATGTATTACAGGTCAGTGATCTTCCTAAAGATGGAAAAGCTATTCCTTTCGTATCAGATTTTTTTGATTTTTCAATCTATGTCGATGCCGAAACAGAAGTCATTCGTCACTGGTATTTGGAGCGCTTTAAACGTTTGCGTAAAACAACTTTTCAAAATCCTGAATCCTATTTTCATCGTTATGCCCACCTCAATGAAAAAGAAGCCTCAAAAATCGCTGAGGATCTTTGGCAAACGATTAATTTAAAAAATTTACAGGAAAATATATTGCCAACACGACCACGGTCCAATCTCATTCTACGAAAGGGAAAAAATCATTTGGTCGAATATGTCGCACTTAGACGACTATAAGGATCTCATAACTATGCAGCACCACCACATTCATTTTACCTCAACGCGTATCGATAACAGTTGCCCTATCATCTTGGTAAACCAAAGAAATCTTGCTAACTTATCACTTGATGCGTCAACAACAGCATGGATAAAAGTTAATGACTTTACTGGAAAAGCGGGACAAATACTCTTTGTTCCTCACGAAACGGGGCATTTAAAAAAAGTTTTATTTGGAATTGGCAATAATAGCGATCCTTTTATCACAGGAGTTCTTGCTCAAAAACTTCCTGCTGGTCAATGGCATTTAGAAGGTACAACCTCTGATGAAATAAATACCTATCTTGGATTAGCATTCGGTAGCTATCAATTTAATCGCTATCGTCAAAATTCTTCTTTCAAATCATTATCCATCCATGTCAATGAGGCCGTTGATCTTAATGAACTCCAACGAATTTATGAAGCTGTCTTTTTCGTCCGTGATCTCATTAATATTCCAGCCAATGATATGACCCCTGATGCTCTCGAAAAAGAAGCTCGAAAACTAGGAAAAACCTACGGTGCTCACATCAAAAGTATTTGTGGAGATGATCTCTTAACCCATAACTTTCCGATGATTCATGCTGTAGGACGAGCAGGCAGCACTGCACCACGACTGATTGAGTTACTCTGGGGGAAAGAACATCATCCTAAAATAACGTTGGTGGGCAAAGGCGTAACTTTTGATACTGGAGGACTCGATATTAAATCAGCCAATAACATGTTGCTTATGAAAAAAGACATGGGGGGTGGAGCAAACGTTTTGGGATTGGCTAAACTTATCATGGATGCAAAATTGCCTTTCCGTCTACGTGTTTTGATTCCAGCTGTAGAAAATGCAATTTCTGCGAATGCTTACCGACCAAGTGATATCCTCAGAAGTCGTAAAGGTTTAAGTGTTGAAGTAGGTAATACAGATGCTGAAGGGCGCCTTGTCCTTGCCGATGCACTCGCCTATGGTGATGAAGAAAGTCCACAATTCATGCTTTGTATGGCTACTTTAACAGGGGCAGCGCGTATAGCATTAGGACCAGATCTTCCCGCATTTTATTGTAATGATTCAATATGGGCACAACAAATTTCTGAATCTGCTCACGCTGTCTTTGATCCTCTTTGGCAAATGCCCCTTTGGAAACCTTACCAAGAAATGTTATCATCACCAATTGCTGATCTTAACAATGTAACTGGAAATAGCTTTGCTGATTCTATAACAGCTGCTTTATTTCTTAATTCTTTTGTTGAAAAAGCTGAACATTTTGCGCATTTTGACCTTTATGGATGGATTCCAAAAGAAAAACCAGGATACCCTATTGGTGGATCAGCACAAACTATTCGTGCCCTTTATAATATTTTTAAAAATGAAGTTTGACACACAATATTCAAAAAAATAGACAATTTTGCAGCTTAAAGAATAATTGGTCTTACACAGTATTCTTAGTTTTGTTTGAGGATAAAAATCTTACCAATACAGCTTTCATGAGTTTGTTTAAAGGTAAGCAGTAACAAAATGGAAAACAAAAAGATGATCTCTAAAGACCCAAGACTTCATGCATTCAGAGATGATCTAGCAGATCAACGTCTTGAAACAGAAATTACAGCTCAGCGCTTTGTTCAAGGTGAAAAAGGACGTGTTAATACAGCGGTCGCTGGACTTTTTAAAGAAAATAGTAAAAAAAGTGAAAGACAAACAGAATGCTTATTCGGAGAAGAAGTTCTCATTTTTGAACAAGGGGAAACAATGTCGTGGGGACAATCACTCAAAGATGGTTATGTTGGTTATATTGATACAAAAGTTCTTTGTACATCAATCATAAAACAAACACATGTGGTTTCAGTACCACGTACATTTAAATATTTACACGCTGACTTACGTGGACCAATAGTGTCCCCTTTATCTATGGGAAGCAAAGTCAGTGTTGTTGATGAAATTGAAGTCCGTGACACAATGTATTCTATTCTTGAAAATGGAACAGCAATCATTACGAGCCATCTCAGCCCCATTGGACGCGTATATGAAGATTATGTCACAGTTGCAGAAACCTTTATCCGTACACCTTATCTTTGGGGTGGTGTCAGCGGTTTTGGAATTGATTGTTCGGGACTCATTCAGCTCTCTATGATGATGACCGATCAAATAGTTTTACGTGACACCGATATGCAGCAAGAAACTATAGGCAGTCCTCTTACAGATACTGATAAACTTCAACGAGGCGATTTAATTTTTTGGAAAGATCATGTTGCTATTATGGTCGATCACGCAAATATTATTCACGCAAATGGTTTTTCTATGGACGTTATGATTGAGCCATTGGAAAACGCAATTACGCGTATCGCTAAAAAAAATCAATATCCCATCGCAAAACGCCGTCCAATTCAAGAAACTTCATACATGCCTCCTATAAAAAATTAATTGAATGTTTTATTATACAATATATTGATTTATAAGGATAATTATCCATCATTCACTCTGCGTCAAGCATTCTAAATATCGTAAAATTTTTTATTTCAAATCTGTTTTTATGTTGGATCAATCAAAGCCGCTTGTCTGTTCATCACAAGCGTAATTGATGTATAAGTAAAAATGATTATGAAAAGAAAAATATTCCTTCTGAATGCCCTCAAATGCCAAGAGCTATCGTAATATTGGGACCAGCTTACTTCTTCATAAGCGTAAAGATAGTGGCGCTCAATAGATTTTACATTATTTCCATAGGGGCTTTAACGTTATATCATTCCGAGCACCGTCGCGAAATGGGCTTTGGAGCATTGCGAGGTGCCTCTTTTAAAAAAGCTCGTGAATATGCAACACAATGCCATTCTACATTACGTAAAGAACGTACCCCTCTTAATCAAAAGCAACATTTTTTGAAATTTTTCCTATTATCGATATCTCATGAAATAAATACCCCTTATACCTCTCAGTGCACCCAAACCCATCTCACAATGATACACGTGAAAAGTATAACATACATTGTCTACCACTATCTTTATACTTATGAATCGTGTAAAGACATCGTTATACACTTTGCCAATTCTCAATGTTGCGATAACCCTTGGCTATTGGAGAGTGTTCTTTCAGCACGTATTTTATTTCTTTCTTAAATAATTTTATCCACATAACCCTCCCCGCTTGGAACGTGCAAAAGAATGGTTTTGATTAATTTAACATAAAACAGATTTGAAATGAGAAAATTTTTTACGACTCTGGACTTCCCCATTCAACATAAAAAATTATAAATTATCATTTTAAATCAATATATTGAATTATATTTTCTTCTTATAACACATTAAAGAAGATGATTTTTCAATACCTGAACCAATGGTTTATCAGCATCAGGCATAGAGTATTTATCAAGATCATTAATAAAAACCCATTCTAAATTTTGCCCCTCTCGTCCTTGCGCAACACCCTCATAATGGTCACAAAGATACAATGGCATTAAGAGATGAAATGTTTTATAGTTATGACTTGCAAATGTTAAAGGGTGTAAATTATTTGGTTGAACATAAATACCAAGCTCTTCCTCTAATTCACGAATCAATGATGCTTCCGGAGTTTCACCTTGCTTAACCTTGCCACCAGGAAACTCCCATAAACCAGCCAGTGATTTTCCTTCAGGACGCTGTGTAAGCAAAACACGATTATTCTGATCGAACAATGCGCATGCAACAACAAGAAGAATAGAACTTTTCATACACATATCACTCCCCAATAGGGAACATAAAAATAACTGACTTTCCTATCATATCCCCTCTGCTCCTAAAAGAGCTCACATACCCCATTTGCTCTGAAAAATAATAAGCTGTTAAATATAAAGTGCATCCATTAACTTCTGTAATCGCTATTGATCATAACGTACTCTTTTGTTAAATCGCAAGACCAAACCGTCGCCGTGCTCTTACCCAAACCGATATCAACACGAATTGTGATGTGTTTACCTTGCATATAAGCACCTATTGTCTCTTCACAATACTCAGGATCTCGTACGCCATTCACGGCCACACGATGCTCACCAAACCAAATCGTCAATAGATCACGATCGACTTCAACACCGGCCTTCCCAACTGCCATAACGACCCGCCCCCAATTCGCATCTTCACCGGCAATAGCCGTTTTTACGAGCGGTGAATTTGCAATTGATAAAGCAATAGTTTTAGCTGCATTGTTTGTTGTAGCGCCCATCACATTAACCTCAATTAAATGACGAGCACCTTCACCATCACAAACAACTTGTAGTGCAAGTTCATGCAGAAGTGCACTCAATTGTTTCACAAAAACCCTATAACGCGGATCAGATTTACTTGTAAGACATGGAAAATGTTCTTTTCCTGTCGCAAACAACATAAGCGTATCTGAAGTTGAGGTATCGCTATCAACAGTAATTGAATTGAAAGAACCCTCAACTGCCTCTGATAACATGGATTGGAGTGCATCCGAAGAAATAGTCGCATCACTAACCACAAATGACAGCATTGTCGCCATATCTGGTGCAATCATACCAGCACCTTTTGCAATTCCATTAATGGTAACACGCTCTCCCCCACAGTCAAAAGTGCGCGTCGCAAGTTTTGGAAATGTGTCCGTTGTCATTATGGCTTTTGCAGCTTCCAACCAATTGCCCTCTTCTGCTGTCTCTGCCATACTTGGTAAAAGATTGACAATATCCGATGCATCCATTGGCTCACCAATAACACCCGTAGAAGCTATAAAAATTTCATCTTCTCTAACCTTTAAAGCGTTCGCTGCTGCACAAATAATTGCATCGGTTGTGTGCTTTCCTTTGCTTCCTGTAAAAGCATTTGCATTTCCAGAATTCACAACAACACCCCTCGCAACCCCATGAGGAAGCGATGCACGACAATGCTCTACAGGAGCAGATGGACATTTTGAACGAGTAAAAACACCGGCCACACTCACTGGCTTATCGAATATGATGAAAAGAAGATCTGTACGATCTTTATATTTAATCCCAGCTTCAGCTGTTGCTATCCGTACACCAGATAATGGAGAAAGCTCTTGGATCTTTTGAGGCGACAAAGGAGAGATTTTCAAAACCACATTATGCTTTCTATAAAAAAATGAAATGATTGCAGATCAATAACCTCTCATAGAAAACTGCTAGGCTTTTTGAACAAAACTAACCTAGCAAATTATCTATTAAAGAGGCTATCTATTTTTCCTAGCTATTCCGTATCTTCTTCATCTGATGTCTCATCGGGAAGTAGCGTCCCATTTTGATGAAGCGATTCCATGATTTTTGTAACATTAGGATCAGGGTATTTCACATCTATCTTGCTACGCAAATCAACAATCAGTTCTTGATAGCGCTTTTTTATTAGCTGTGTCCGCAACATCTCTTTAACATCATCAAATGCAGGCGGTTGTTTTACACGACGATCTTCTAATTTAATAATATGCCAACCAAAAGGACTTTCAACGGGTTGTTTTGTGTATTCGCCAACTTTCAAACCAAATGCGGCATCTTCAAAAGGCTTGACCATTTGACCATGGCTAAAATAACCAAGATCACCCCCAACGGCAGCAGAACCATCTGTTGAACTTTTCTTTGCAATCTCTTCAAAATTTTCGCCTTTATTTAAATGCTTAATGATAGCTTCTGCTTCTTTTCTCGTTTTGACCAAAATATGACGCGCTTTAACCTCATCCTCTTTAGGTAAAGCAGCAACTTCTTGCTTATAAAGAGCTTCCAAATCAGTATCCGATATTTTATCAACAATCTCCTGTTTAAAATAAAGCTGTTGAAGAACATTGTCACGCATAACTGCCATACGTTTATCGTAAGCTTCTGTCTTATCAAGACCCTTGCTTCTTGCTGCTTTTGCGAGTGCCTGCATATCTAAATAAGCTTTTAAAACCATCATACGGCGTTGTTCATCAGGAAAACGTGCTAAATTAGGATTTATTTCAAGCGCTAAATCATCCAATTGGCCTGCTGTAATATTTTTCCCATCAATAACCGCCATAACATGAGAAGGAGAAACGGCTTTTTCAGAAGCTTTCTCTAAAGTCTTTAAATCACTCGACGATGAATTCAAACCTTCTTGAGCACTCACCCCTAAACTTGTACTTGCCAATAAAGTTGATGCTAAAAAAAGCGTGATAAAGTTAAATTTCATAAATATACTCCTTAAAAATGAAGGCAGGTTCAAGATTCCAATTTTCTTTACCATAACACTTTAATCTTTAAACATAGAGAAATAAATTAGTAATTTTATTTTAAAAAAGTATAAAATCATCCTTTTATCTCAGTTTCTCCAATCCTATCTAATGCAGATGAAAAACATGATAATAGAGAAAAATGACATATTGTATCTTAAATTACTTTGTATTGTATCAGTTAAATAGCATACTTAAAGTTGACATAAAGCGCTTAGCCTCTTATCTCTACGTTACAATTAGAGTGAAAAATTGCACACCAGCAAGTATAATGGTACCATCTGCATTTCATGATGTCTCCAATGATATCAGACAACCTGAAGGAAATGTAGAGTATGGGGAGAGCATATGAATTTCCCAACAAGAGTGACAACAATTAAAAGAAAGGGCCAGAGATGGTCAGTTTAGGTGTTTTTGCCCGTAAGTTTTTTGGTTCAGCTCATGAGCGACATCTCAAAGCACTCCGCCAAAAAGTTGCACAAATTAATGCTTTGGAAGAACAATTCCTAAAATTAAGTGATGAGCAGCTTTGCCAAAAAACAGATGCCTTTCGTAAACGTCTTAGTGAAGGTGAAAGTGTTGATTTGCTCTTACCAGAAGCTTTCGCGACTGTTCGTGAAGCCGCAAAACGTGTTTATGACATGCGTCCTTTTGACGTACAACTTATTGGTGGAATGGTCCTTCACGACTGCGGCATAGCTGAAATGCGTACTGGTGAAGGTAAAACCTTAATGGCAACTCTACCAATTTATCTCAATGCATTGGAAGGTAAAGGCGTTCATGTTGTGACAGTAAACGATTATCTCGCCAGTCGTGATGCGGAAACAATGGGAAAAATTTTTAGTTTTCTAGGGCTTACAACAGGCGTGATTCTTCATGATCTTGATAGTGATGCCCGCCGAGAGGCCTATGCATGCGACATCACCTATGCCACAAATAATGAACTAGGTTTTGATTATTTGCGTGATAATATGGCCTTCGATCGTAGTCAAATGGTCCAACGTGGACATCATTACGCAATTGTCGATGAAGTTGATTCGATTCTTATTGATGAAGCCCGTACCCCCCTTATTATTTCTGGTCCTCTAGAAGATCGTACTGACTTCTATAACCTTATTGATACATTTATTCCTGCCTTAACTCCAGAAGACTATGAAATAGACGAAAAACAAAAAACAACGACCTTTACCGAAGTTGGTACTGAAAAAATTGAAAAAATGCTCGAACAAGCTGGGCATCTTAAAGGTGAGAGTCTTTATGACATAGAAAATGTCGCTATCGTTCATCATGTCAATAATGCTCTAAAAGCTCATAAACTGTTTGCTCGCGATAAAGATTACATTGTTCGCAATGATGAAATCGTTATTATTGACGAATTTACAGGGCGAATGATGCCTGGGCGGCGTTATTCTGAAGGACTTCATCAAGCGTTAGAAGCTAAAGAGCATGTTGCTATTCAACCAGAAAACCAGACACTTGCTTCCATCACTTTCCAAAATTACTTCCGTATGTATAGGAAATTATCTGGCATGACTGGAACTGCAACAACAGAAGCCGAAGAATTCAGAAATATTTATGGTCTTGACGTTGTCGAAATCCCTACAAATTTGCCAATACAACGTATTGATGAAGATGATGAGATTTATCGAACAGCAGAAGAGAAATATCGGGCAATTGTGCGTGATATCCGTCAAGCGCACGAAAAAGAACAGCCTATTCTTGTTGGAACAACCTCTATTGAAAAGTCAGAACAATTGGCAGAGCGTTTGCGAAAAAAAGGCATTACCGATTTTAGAGTCTTAAATGCTCGCTATCACGAACAAGAAGCATATATCATTGCGCAAGCAGGCGTTCCTAGAGCTCTCACCATTGCAACCAACATGGCAGGACGCGGTACGGATATACAGCTTGGTGGTAATGTTGAAATGCGCATCCAACAAGAGTTACAGGATATCCCCGAAGGTCCAGAGCGAACAGCTAAAATTGAAGAAATAAAAAAAGATGTTCAGAAGCTTAAAGAAAAAGCTTTAGCGGCTGGAGGGCTTTACGTTATCGCTACTGAACGTCATGAAAGCCGTCGTATTGATAACCAGCTTCGTGGACGTTCTGGTCGCCAAGGCGATCCTGGTCGCTCAAAATTCTTTCTCTCTCTTCAAGATGATCTTATGCGTATCTTTGGCTCTAACCGTATGGATGGTATGCTGCAAAAACTTGGATTGAAAGAAAATGAAGCTATTATCCATCCATGGATTAATAAAGCCCTTGAAAAAGCACAAAAAAAGGTCGAAGCACGAAACTTTGAAATTCGTAAAAATCTGCTAAAATATGATGATGTCATGAATGATCAACGCAAGGTTATTTTTGAACAGCGTATGGAGGTCATGAACGCAGATGATTTATCAGAAATGATCCTTGAAATGCGCAATGAAGTCGTAGAGGATCTCGTAGAGGCTTATATTCCATCAGGGACATATTCTGAAAAATGGGATGCAAAAACTCTTGAAGAAGAGCTTCAACAACTCTTTAATCTTGAGCTTCCAGTGGAAGAATGGGCAAAAGAAGATGGAATTGCCGAGGAGCAAATTCTAGAGCGTGTATCAGATGCTGTTACAAAACTTGAAAATGAGCGTACTGAACGATATTCTCCAGAAGTTATGGCTTATTTTCACAAAGCAGTATTGCTCGAAACTATTGACACGTTATGGCGTGAACATCTGGTGAGTTTAGACCATTTGCGTTCTGTTGTTGGTTTTCGTGGTTATGCGCAGCGGGATCCGCTCAATGAATATAAGACAGAATCATTTGAACTCTTTCAAAGTATGTTGAGAAATTTGCGCCGAATTGTCACTTCTAAGCTTATGCGCTTTGAAATCATTCAACACCCCACAGAACCGACCATACCTGAGCAAACTGATGCTGCTTCTTCTGTCTTTAATGATCAAAGTCAAGAAAATGCTCCCACCTTATCGGCACGATCACAAGAAAATAGATTTGTTAGTCCACAAGATCGTGACCCTAACGATATAACCACATGGGGAAAAGTTGGACGTAATGAGCGTTGTCCTTGCGGTTCAGAGAAAAAATACAAACACTGTCATGGAGCCTTTATTTGAAAAGCAAATTATGCAAATGAATAAAAAGCGAAATTATGAGCAAGAATTGCGCACCGCTGGTTTAAGAGTAACACGTCAACGACGAGTTATTCTTGATATTTTGACTGATACAAATGATCATCCCAATGCATTTGAAATTTTTCAGCGTGCAAACAAAATAGATTCGAATATTTCACTCTCAACTGTTTATCGAACCATGAAAATATTAGAAGGAAATGGAACAATTCATCGCCATAGCTTTAGTGGTGGTCCATCTCGTTTTGAGCAAGCAGATGGGCAACATCATGATCATCTCATTGATATAGAAACAGGACAAGTCATCGAGTTTCATTCTGATGTTATTGAAAAGCTACAAGAGGAAATTGCAAAATCTCTTGGCTATGATATTATTCATCACCGCCTTGAACTTTACGGAAAAAAAAACTCTTAAAAAAGTGATCATATATCATTAGATAAAAGACCTCAGGCAAATCAAATTTTATAAAAATTTACCTTTAAAATATAATAGTTTTCATTGGCAAAAAAAAAGAATTGCTTTATTACCCCTCTTTGTATGATGCTATACGGTAATTCATTGCCAATATTATAACAAAAAATCATTGCAACAAAATATTATAAAAAATTGTATTATAAAAAATTAGGCCAATATTATCATGGTTTCCTTGCCACAAGATCGTATGAGACAGCTTGAAAAGCGCTTTGAAATAATTGAAAGCCAAATGACGACGAATCCAAATGCTGAAACATATGTTAAATTAGCTTCTGAATATGCAGAACTACAACCCGTTATTGCCTCTATACGCGCATTAAATGCTCTTTACGAAGAGATTACAGAATTAGAAACGATTATCAACGATAAACAAACAGATATAGAGATGCGTAATCTTGCCCAAGAAGAGCTACCATCGTTATATAAAAAAGTAGAGCAATTTGAAGAAGAACTCCAGATTCTGCTTTTGCCTAAAGATGTTGCTGATGAAAAAAACGCTATTGTTGAAATTCGTGCAGGAACGGGTGGATCAGAAGCAGCACTTTTTTCCGGTGATCTTTTCCGCATGTATGAACGTTATGCCCATGCTCACCATTGGAAAGTAGAAGTTATTTCACTTAGTGAGGGGGAAGTTGGCGGATATAAAGAGATTATTGCTACCATTTCAGGAAAAGGTGTCTTTTCTAAATTGAAATATGAATCAGGGGTTCATCGTGTGCAACGCATCCCTGAAACAGAAACAGGTGGACGTATCCATACATCTGCTGCTACCGTTGCTGTGCTTCCAGAAGCTGAAGATATTGATATTGATATTCGTCCTGAAGATATTCGTATCGACACAATGCGTGCATCCGGAGCAGGAGGACAGCATGTTAATACAACGGATTCAGCTGTTCGTATCACGCATATTCCAACAGGAATTATGGTCGTACAAGCAGAAAAATCACAACATCAAAACCGAGCAAGAGCCCTTCAAATTTTACGGGCACGCTTATTCGATATCGAACGACAAAAAGCGGAAAGTGAACGTTCAGCTTCTCGTAAAAGCCAAGTTGGTTCTGGTGATCGCTCAGAACGTATTCGTACCTATAATTTTCCACAAGGACGTGTCACGGATCACCGTATTAATCTAACCTTGTATAAGCTTGATCGCATTCTAGAGGGAGATCTTGATGAGCTTCTTCATGCACTCATCTCAGATCATCAAACAACACTGCTGATGGAAATGGATAATAATTGAGCAAATATTCTTTCAAGAATGTCATCCAACAAATGCAAGAAAAATTGCGCACGAAAGGAATTGCTGAAGCCGACCTCGATGCGAAAATACTCGTTGAATGGATAACAGGAATAAATGCTGCTGAAAGAATTTCTAAACCAGATATGCATCTATCTTCTGAGCATATTATACAAATAGAACAAGCTTTACAACGGCGTATTGCAGGCGAACCCGTTTACCGTATTATAGGAGCACGAGAATTTTATGGTATATCTTTTACATTGTCTCAAGAGACGTTAGAACCTCGCCCTGATACAGAAACGCTGATAGATCTTGTTCTCCCTTTTCTCCAAAAACAGGTCGAAAATTCGAGAAAAACAACATTCCTTGATATGGGAACAGGAAGTGGCGCCATTGCTATTGCACTCCTTAAACAAATTCCCCAATCCTATGCGGTGGCAGTCGATATTTCTGAAGATGCCCTTAGAACAGCAAAAAAAAATGCAAAAAATGCTGAAGTAGCACACCGCTTCACACCTCTTCTTAGCGACTGGTTTGATTCTGTCGCAGATCGCTTTGATTTTATTGTTTCCAATCCACCTTATATTCCCGCAAAAGATATCAAAAAACTTGCAAAAGAAGTGCGCTTACATGACCCATTGCGCGCTCTGATAGGAGGAGAAGATGGACTTGATTTTTATCGAAAACTCGCCCATGAAGCAGCCAACTACTTAAAAGAAAACGGCTATATCGCTGTTGAAATTGGTTTCTCTCAAGAAAATGAAGTCTGCAATTTGTTCGAAAAAAATGGTTGTCAATGTTTAGAAGTGCGCAAAGATCTAAGTGGAATACCCCGCGCACTTCTATTTGCATGCAAACATTAAAATTCCCAATCATCATCCGTGGTAGCAACCGCCTTGCCGATGACATAAGAAGAACCTGCCCCTGAAAAAAAGTCATGATTTTCGTCAGAGTTTGGTGATAAAGCTGCCAAAATAGCGGGATTAACACGACAAACCTCAGGGGGGAAAAGAGCTTCAAAACCTAAATTCATTAAAGCCTTGTTTGCATTATAATGAAGAAAAATTTTAACATCTTCTGTCAATCCAAGCGCATCATAAAGATCTTCAGTATATTTGCACTCAATGTTATAAAGATCAAAGAGCAGGTTAAAAGCAAAATCTTTAATTTCTTGTCTTTTGGCTTCATCAAGCTTTGCAAAGCCCAATTGGAATTTATAACCTATATAATAACCATGGACTGCTTCATCACGAATGATTAGTCGAATGAGGTCTGCTGTATTGGTCAACTTAGCGCGACTGGCCCAATACATGGGCAAATAAAAACCAGAATAAAATAAAAAGCTTTCCAGCAAAGTCGAAGCAATTTTTTTCTTAAGTGGATCATTTGCTTCATAACGCTCAAGTACTAATCTAGCCTTTTTCTGCAAATGAATATTTTCTTCTGACCATCTAAACGCGTCATCAACTTCTACCGTCGAACAAAGGGTTGAAAAAATAGAGGAATAAGAACGTGCATGAACCGCTTCCATGAAGGCAATATTCGTCAAAACTGCCTCCTCATGCTCTGTTATCGCATCAGCCAGAAGCGAAATGGCTCCTACAGTGTTTTGAATTGTATCTAAAAGCGTTAGTCCTGTAAAAACACGAATTGTCAATTTACGTTCTTCATCCGTTAAGCTTGACCATGAGGGAATGTCATTGGAAAGTGGAACCTTCTCAGGTAACCAAAAATTCCCAGTTAAGCGATTCCATACTTCAAGATCCTTCTCATCATGTAATCTATTCCAATTAACAGCGCACACAACAGGATTTTTGGTTGTAATCTTTGTCATATGATGATCTCCTATAAACTGCAAGAAACACAGCCATCAACTTCCGTTCCACTTAATGCTATTTGCCGTAACCGTACATAGTAAATACTCTTGATACCCTTTTTCCAAGCATAAATTTGTGCGCGGTTAATATCACGTGTGGTCGCTGTATCAGGAAAAAATAATGTTAATGAAAGGCCTTGATCAACATGCTGTGTTGCAGCAGCATAGGTATCTATAATTTTTTCAGGGCCAATCTCATAAGCATCTTGGTAAAAATTCAAATTTGTATTATCCATATAAGGAGCGGGATAATAAACGCGCCCAATTTTTCCCTCTTTGCGAATTTCAATTTTTGAAGCAATTGGATGAATAGAAGAAGTGGCATGATTAATATAGGAAATAGATCCCGTAGGTGGAACTGCCTGCAAATTGCGGTTATAAAGCCCATACTCAATAACTAATTTTTTGAGTTCCTGCCAATCCTTTTGATCTGGGATAACAATATTATTCCGTGCAAAAAGCTCTTGCACAAGCGCAAATTGCGGTTTCCATTCTTTTTCAATATATTTTTCGAAAAAACTTCCATCTGCATAAGCTGATTTTTCAAACCCTGCAAACATTTCTTGACGTTCGTGCGCAATTAAATTGGAAGCCCGTATGGCATGATATGTCACAATATAAAAATAGATATTGGTAAAATCAATCGCTTCTGGAGACCCATAATAGATCTGCTCACGCGCTAGAAACCCATGCAAATTCATTTGTCCCAAACCAATCGCATGACTTTCAGCATTGCCTTTCGCAATGGAAGGCACACAGGCAATATTGCTCATATCCGAAACAGCAGTAAGAGCACGAACAGCAGATTCCACGGTCTGTCCAAAATCAGGACTTTCCATTGCTTTGGCAATATTCATGGATCCAAGATTACAGGATATATCACTTCCAATCGTGCGATAAGTTAAATCTGTCTCCAGTTCACTCGCCTCACTCACCTGCAAAATTTCTGAACATAAATTGCTCATACTTATGCGCCCAGCTATCGGATTCGATCGATTAGCAATATCCTCAAATAAAATATAGGGATAACCCGACTCAAATTGAATTTCCGCTAATGTCTGGAAAAAAACGCGTGCACTTATTTTCTTTTTACGAATCTTTGCATTATCAACAAAAGAACGATAATGCTCCGTTAAAGAAATATCACTAAAAGGCTTACCTGTCACACGCTCGATATCATACGATGAGAAGAGATACATATCCTCATTATTCCTTGCAAGCTCAAAAGTAATATCAGGAATAACGACACCAAGCGAAAGCGTTTTAATTCTAACTTTTTCATCAGCATTTTCACGCTTTGTATCCAAAAATTTCATAATATCTAAATGATGAGCATGCAAATAAACAGCTCCAGCCCCCTGTCGTGCCCCAAGCTGATTGGCATAAGAAAAAGAATCTTCCAAGAGTTTCATCACCGGTAAAACACCTGAGGACTGATTTTCTATTTGCTTAATTGGTGCCCCTGCTTCCCGCAAATTCGTTAAACAAAGCGCCACACCTCCACCACGTTTTGAAAGCTGCAAAGCCGAATTAACCGCACGACCTATCGATTCCATATTATCTTCAACACGTAGCAAAAAACACGAAACCAATTCACCTCGTTGTTTTTTCCCAGCATTTAAAAATGTCGGTGTTGCCGGTTGAAAACGTCCTGTAATAATTTCATCCACAAAATTTTCAGCAAGAGCTTTATTCCCTTGTGCCAAATATAAAGCTACAAGACAGACGCGATCTTCATAACGTTCAAGATAACGTTTCCCGTCAAAAGTCTTCAGTGTATAGCTGGTATAATACTTAAATGCGCCTAAAAAGGTAGGAAAACGAAACTTAAATGCATAAGCACGTTTAAAAAGTTTTTTAATAAAAGAAAAATCATAAAGCTCAAATAAAGCTTTTTCATAATAACCTTCTTCTATTAAGTAATCTATTTTTTCCTTCAGGTTATGAAAAAAAACTGTATTTTGATTAACATGCTGAAGAAAATATTGCCGTGCGGCAAGCCGATCCATATCAAATTGAATATGACCATTTTCATCATAAAGATTAAGCATTGCATTCAGCGCATGATAATCAGTAATCTGATCCGATTTCTGCGATTGTCCTATACCAATTGTTTCCAAAATATTTCCAATCCCTTTTTTACATAAATAACGTCTTCATCAGTTCCACGCAGCTCAAAACGATAAAGGCAAGGTACACAACATTTTTCAGCAATAATTTTACTTGCTAAATTATAATAGCGACCAAAATTACGATTCCCACCGCCAATAACACCACAAATTAATTTTCGGTTCTCAGCTTCATTAAGAAACTGGACAACGGCTTTCGGCACTGCCCCTCTTCCTTCACCATCTGCATATGTAGGAACAACCAGTACATAAGGTTCACCAACCAATGCAGAAGGCTTTCTTTTATCAATTTTGAAGAGTCGTTGACCAAGCTGCGAGACAAAATGCTGTGTATTACCCGTTGCACTCGAATAATAAACAATAAGCCCCATTAAGCACAAAGACCACTAATCATATCTGGTCTAAAACCAGACCAATGATTTTCACCACAAACAACGACAGGAACCTGACGATACCCCAGAGATTGAACAAAACTGTATGCTTGTTCATCACAGGAAATATCAACAACACGATAACGAATGCCTTTTGCATCAAAAGCGCGGCGTGTAGCATCACATTGGACACAAGATGGTTTACTATAAATAGTGATCGACATTTTCTTCAACTTTCACAATTCCAAACAATCAACCCTCAAAGGTCAATCTAATAATTTTATAGGTACTCAAGAATAACAAAAAATAGAAATTGTACGCAAAGCATGTGGTTATTTTTCAAATAGTACACAGCTTCCTGAATATAACAGAATTCCTCATCAAATAACTTCAAAGACTATGATGAGAATAAGAGATTATTCTACAACTTAAATGGCAAAGCTCCCTAGTTATAAAACAATCTTTTGCTTGCATTACAATTCCCTCCTGCTGTCTAAAAAACTAACGTTCTAAACTACCGTCTTCCAAGAGCTCTGTTTTACTCTTTTACGGCAAAAATCAATTACAAAAATGAAAGGGAATCCTTCCAAAAGAGATCCTTCAGCAAAAATACTGCTATACCCTTGGTCAATAAACTCTTTACAATAATGGAAATAACTTAGATACCAAACGAAACACACTAACACCCTCTCTTGTGCTTATTTAGAATCACCAATCATTTTGATACTATATATAGTATATACTCTCTCTCGTTCGTCAAGGTGAATTCAATTATTATTTTTAATTTTCCACGATCTTCCCACTAAAATTTTCAGTACTCAAAACTATGTAATAATATAACATTTTGTTGACAAACGTTATATTATTACATAGTTTCCAAAATAATAAGCAACGATGGTAAAAAATATGGATCTGCTCTTCAATAAGACAACATTAGGCTATAGGAATAGAATAGCAATAAAGAACTTTTCAGCAAAGTTAAAAGCTGGTTCATTGGTCGCAATAACAGGTGATAATGGCGCTGGAAAATCGACACTGCTAAAAGCCATCGCCGGATTGATTAAACCTCTTAAGGGAAAAATTATAAAACAAAAAAAAAGTCGCATTGCTTATCTTGCTCAGCAATGTGATATAGATCAAACATTTCCAATTGATGTGAAAACGCTTGTAAAAACAGGACTGTGGTCTTTTTGTGGTTTATGGAAAAATCAGCGCCCTTATGATTCTAAGATTCAAAATGCGCTTAAAATGGTTGGGCTTACAGAACTCGCACCCCGTTCACTTGAAACATTATCAGGCGGGCAATTACAACGCGCTCTTTTTGCACGTATCATTGTGCAAGATGCCAATATTATTTTGCTTGATGAACCTTTCAATGGTGTAGATCATAGTACCCAAAAAGACCTTCTTGCACTGATCACATACTGGCAACAGCAAGGACGCACAATTCTCACCGCACTCCATAACCCTCTCATCGTGCAAGAATTTTTCCCCCAAATGATTCAAATTGATCAACAAAACGCCTTTTATGGAGAAACAACACAGTTTTTAAACAACACCATTCATCACGTTATGCCACCTCTCTCATCCAATTCTTTCCCTGTTAGTGCACAAAAACAAAATCTTCCCATCAATGATCCTCTCTTTCTTAGGTTATAAGACGTGTATGCATTTTTTCTTTCCCCCTTTGTTGATTTCCAATTTATGCAAAACGCCCTTATCGGTTCTATTTTCCTGTCTATTAGCGCGTGTCCTGTTGGTGTGTTTTTGATGCTCCGTGGAATGAGCTTGACAGGAGATGCTATCTCTCATGCCATTCTTCCTGGTGTTGCAACTGCTTTTCTGATTTGTGGTTTTTCCCTCATATCTATGACACTTGGTGGCATCTTCGCTGGTCTTATTGTTGCTTTAGCAACCATTTTGATTTCACGAAACAGCTTTCAGAAAGAAGATGCATCCATGACCGTCTTTTATCTTATTGCACTCGCGGCAGGTGTCATTATTATCTCACTGAAAGACTCAACAATTGAGCTGCTTCATCTCTTATTCGGATCGGTTCTTGCACTTGATGCACAAGCCCTTTGGTTAATCGCTACTATAATGCTGATTACACTATGCAGCCTTTGTATTTTTTGGCGTGCACTCGTTTTAGAAAGCTTTGACCCCCTCTTTTTTAAATCACTCTCTCCATTGAGTAAATATATTCATATTTCATTGCTTGGACTTGTGGTGTTGAATCTGGTTGGAGGCTTTCAATCACTAGGAACATTACTCTCCGTTGGCATTATGATGATTCCAGCCATTACAGCCCGTTTTTGGTTTTCACGGCTAGGCCCTATTTGCGCGCTTTCCACTCTTTTTGGAATCATTTCTAGCGTATGTGGTCTTCTGCTTTCTTTTCATCTTTCACTTCCCTCCGGCCCTGCTATCATCATTGCCGCAGGATTTATTTATCTTGTTTCCTGTTTGATAAGTCCACGTGGCTTTATTGTAACATGGTTTCCCCACCTCTTTTATACCTCCTCACTTTAAGGAAAAAAATGTGCCTAAGTTTGCTCAAAAATTTGCTCTTCTTGGAGCTTTATTGCTTGCCCTTTCTCCATTTTCTGCTTCTGCACACAATAAAATCAAAGTTGTTGCGAGCTTTTCTATTCTCGCAGATCTCGTCAAAAATGTAGGAGACAACCATATCTCTATGACCACTTTTGTAGGTCCCAATGCGAATACCCACACTTATGAACCTACCCCCCATGATGCTCAAGCTCTTAGAAATGCTCAAATTATTTTCATCAACGGGCTTCATTTAGAAGGATTTATTGATCGCCTCATTACAGCAAGTGGTACAAAAGCACTTCTTGTCGAAGTTAGCGCTAACATTCCCTCCCTCAAAATGAAAAATCAAGAACATAATGCCCATCACCACCACAGCGTTATTGATCCACACGCTTGGCAAACCATTCCCAATGTCAAAATCTATGTGAAGAATATCGCTGCTGCTTTTTGTAAAATCGATCCACAATCCTGCACCAGCTACAAAAAAAATGCCGAAACCTACATTCAAAAACTTAAAATAGCACAAGATACCCTGAAAACAAAAATTGCTACCATTCCTAAAGATAAACGTATCATTATCACATCTCATGACGCCTTTGGCTATTTTGCCAAGGAATATGGTTTTACTATCCTTGCCCCTCAAAGTGCTTCAACAGAAGCTGAAGCATCCGCAGCCGATGTTGCTAAACTTATCAAACAAATTAAAGCGAATAAAGCAGCTGCACTATTCGTTGAAAATATCTCTAATCCCCGTCTCATAAAACAGATTGCAAAAGAAACAGGTTTAACAATTGGTGGAACACTTTATTCTGATGCATTGTCAAACAAAAATGGTCCAGCAGCAACTTATCTCGATATGATGGAACATAATGTGAATACCATCATTGATGCCATCACAAAACATTAAGATCTTCTACAAAAGAGATAAAAAAGAGTTCATAAAATCATAAGTCTATGATTATATTACTAATGATGCTCAACATCTATAATTGATAACATTGATATGAAATAAAGTGACTTTTACAGAGAAATTTATATTCAATAGATTCTAAGATAGATAAAGTAAGTGGATTTATTACCTCATGGTGCCCAAATCATTAGCAGTAGCACTCTACTTTTCAATGATTCTTTTACAATAACTCTCGACACTTGAAACGATTCATAAGAAGCATTTGGTGTTTCTTTCTTAAAATATTTTTATCTATCCAACTCCATTTATAACATGCAAGTGGGATTAGCGTATGAATAAAAACCACTTGAAGAAAAAATGCCTCTTCTAAAGAGTCTCAACACAATAATTGTTGCAATGTTGGAGACTGAAAGAGAGTATGATGATGTCCCCAGCTTGCACTTTTATAAGCATAAAGATGGCGATACACTGTGGATTTTATGTTATACCACTCATAAAAGACTGCGTGAAAAAATAGTTGGAATAACCTTGCAAGATATTTTTTAAAACAAGTGCGTGAATTGGCAACCCAATAGCCTTCTGTTTAGGTATTCTGTTTTGTATGAGAGGTGCAATTCTATTCAAAGAACATAATAAAAAAATGTGTTCAGCAATGCGTAATCTCCATTATGTAAGAGACATTGGCTCAGATTTTTTTTTGAAAATCGCAATACTAAATTAAAAGATGAGGCTAAGGATAGAAACTATTTTTTATCTTGATGCTTTCATATTCTCCCTAAATTAAGCTGTCTCCTCATTTTAGAAATTACATAAGAAGACAAGCTTATTCCACTCTGACATACAAAAACTGAATACAGCACCGAACCGTCTTCATATTTGTCTCAAACATACTGCTGTATAAAGTTTAGGTTGATTTATAAGCAACAAAAAAGCACGCGCTTTATAAGAAAGTAATATCATAAAACCATTAATAGACTGGCAATATATTGAAAAAATATACCAGATTTTATAAAATGCTTTGCAAAACAATAATATAACTGTCTTTGTCTCTGCTGATTCTTATAGGTGTTCGCACCAATCCCTTATGTTATATTCATAAAGATCTGTTTTAGGATGATCTATAGGCAATTTTTAACTCAAGAATATAGAAAGATCGATGAGATGTTACAGATGTGTTTCATCTGCTTTTATCGTTAACAGTCATGAAAATTCTAAAACAAGCACGCCTTCTATATCTCAGTGATTTTTTTGCAACTTATCAGATACCCTCGCTGAGAATTGCATAGTGATTTACATGAGAAAAAATAAACTTGTAGCATGCGCGCATAGGTTTCTCTCTAATTTATGTGATTGGTAGAAAAAACAAATGCTTCTTATAGGAGCTCTGAAACCATTTTAGATCATATGGTCAGCGGTAAAATAGAATGCGCCTATTCGCGTACAGACTATTTAGAACAGCGTCGTATTTTGTGGATCAAATAGACTTCTTATGTTAGGGATCAAAGCTAAGATATGGGGTGCATCCTCCCTTATCTGTGACGCATTTTTCTCTCTATTTCTCTCATTTACTTTCATAAGACACATAAATTATTACATCAAGAAACATATGATAATATGTTGTTTTTTATAATAAAATTATAAATGAATAAAAATATGGTTAATAAAGATTTATTCTATATTGATATTTTTTATAATGAAAATGATGTTTGAAAATAATATTCTTCTTACAGACAGTGAAACCGCAAAATTTTTTCATATAAATGTTTTGACATTCTCAGCGCCATGGGACAATGGATCATTACCAAAACTATTAAAATTTTGTTTTTAATCCCGCCGGTTACAACCTGATTTTGTAAATGTAATCGAGAAAGTCAAAAAGCAACATTATCATGACGCAGCATAAAAGAGAGTCGTGTCACATCAATTAATGCTTAATTATTATTTGTGCGCTTTCCTGTGTTTTTATTAAAAGTATGAAAATTCTGATGAGCAACTGTGAAACTTAGTTTTTGACCATATTCGTATGTCAAGCGTTCTTTTATTTCAATCGTAAAGATGATATCATTCCAACGCGTTAGAACATGGCAACCCGTTCCAATAGGCTTGATAAGCTCAATTTTTGTGTGAAAGACTGGTCCTTTATCTGGATGTTCGCCCAATAAGATTATTTCAGGTCTGAATGCTAAAAGATCAGTTTCTTCGCCATAAGTAAATGAATGCCCTAAATGTTGTTCTAAGACATGGCGATCAAGAAAATTCATAGGAGGAGAACCAATAAAATCAGCAACAAATGTTGTTGCTGGAGTATCGTAAATTTCCATTGGTGTTCCAATTTGCTCGATAGCTCCTTTATTCAAAACGACTATTCTATCAGCTAATGTCATAGCTTCTAGTTGATCATGGGTAACATAGAGGCTCGTTGTTCCTAATGAACGCTGTAGTGTTTTTATTTCAATACACATTTGCGCCCGTAATTTTGCATCAAGATTTGAAAGAGGTTCATCAAAGAGAAAAACACGGGGTTGACGTACAATCACACGCCCCATTGCAACACGCTGACGTTGTCCTCCTGATAATTGTCGTGGTTTACGATCAAGAAATGGTTCTATCTCCAAAAGCTTTGCAGCATGTGCGATACGTTTTTTAATTTCTTCTTTAGGGGTTTTACGATTTTTAAGACCATATTCTAAATTTCCACGAACTGTCATATGGGGATAAAGGGCATAATTTTGAAAAACCATAGCGATATCACGATCAGCTGGTTCACGATCATTGATACATTCGTTATCAATGCATAATTCACCTGAGGTAACTTGTTCAAGTCCTGCTATAATACGTAATAAAGTCGATTTTCCGCACCCTGAAGGACCGACAAGAACAAGAAGTTCTTTATTGGCAACAGTTAAGTTTAAATCATCAATGACCAGAATGCCGTTGTCATACTGTTTTTTTATATTTGATAACTGGATTATGGCCACAATTACTTCTCCGTTTCAATAAGGCCTTTGATAAAAAGCCGCTGCATGAAGATAACAACAAGAACAGGGGGAACCATGGCAACAACCGATACTGCCATGAGTATATTCCATTGAGGATCATGTTGAAGTGATTCGACAATAAGCTGTTTTAAAATAATAAGGATCGTTTGATGATTTTGATCCGTTGTGATGATAAGAGGCCAGAGATATTGTATCCATCCATAAATGAACATAATGATAAATAAAGCAGCGATATTGCTTTTACTAAGAGGAAGAAGGATATCCTTAAAAAATTTAACTGGACCTGCACCATCAACACGTGCCGCCTCTAAGAGTTCATCTGGAACAGTCAAAAAAAACTGACGAAATAAAAATGTAGCGGTTGCAGATGCAATAAGTGGAATAATCATTCCACTATAGGTGTTAACCATCCCCAATTTTGCAACAATCTCATAGGTTGGAAGAATACGAACTTCGACAGGGAGCATCAATGTAACAAAAATAAGAACAAAAGCAGTTTTTCGGAAGGGAAAGCGCATGTAAATAATTGCATAAGCAGACAAAAGTGAAATAATAATTTTTCCAATACTAATCCCAAGAGCCATAATGAATGAATTCATTAAGAGTGGCCAGAGGTTGGGCAAACCTAGCCGTGCAAGGCCATCACCAAAGATTGTTTTATAATTTTCCAGAGCGTATTTCCCAGGCAAAAGAGGAAGTGTTCCTGAGTTAAATGCTGCTGAACTATGAGTTGATGCAATCATAGCAACATAAACTGGAAAGCAAATAATGATAATACCAACAATGAGAGTAATATGGGTTAGAAATTTCAAAACAGGGCGATTTTCAACCATAATTTGTTTCCTAATATTGTACACGGCGCTCAATCCAGCGAAACTGGATAAACGTTAAGACAATAACCATCAACATCAATATTGTTGATTGTGCTGCTGATGCACCGATTATTTGATTTCTAAAGCCATCGTCATATACTTTATAGACGAGTATGCTCGTTGCACGCGCAGGACCTCCAGAAGTTGTATTATCAATAATACCAAAAGTATCAAACATAACATAATTGACATTGACAATAAGAAGGAAAAACGTCGTTGGTGAAATTTGCGGGAAGACCACTGTCCAAAATCGTTTAAAGGGACCAGCACCATCAATGGCGGCTGCTTCTATTTGAGAACGCGGAACAGACTGAAGACCTGTAAGAAAAAAGAGAAAATTGTAAGAAATTTGTTTCCAACTAGCCGCAATGACAATAAGAATCATTGCTTGAGTGCCATTAATACGATAATTCCATAGCACTCCTATTTTCTCGAGAAGAAAAGGCATAATTCCGATGGTGGGATGAAAGATAAACAGCCATAATATACCTGCCAATACTGGAGCAACAGCATAGGGCCAAAGCAAAAGCATTGTATAAGCCTTTTTTGCACGGATGACACGATCAACACAGACAGCTAAGAGAAGTGATATTGTCATTGAAGCGACAGTAACTGAGATGGAAAATACTGCGGTTGTAAGAAGCGATTGCCGATAAGTAGGGTCAGAAAGAACGGTTAGATAATTCTCAAAACCAATAAAGGTTGTTGTAAAGCCAAAAGGGTCTTCACGCTCAAAAGATGATTTTATTGCTTGAGCAGCAGGCCAAAAGAAAAACAAAAAAGTCACAAGAAGCTGAGGAAAAAGCAGTCCATAAGAAAGTAGATTATTTTTAAAATATGCATGTTTTTCTTGCATTCGTAGGGCTCTTTAAATGTAGAGACTTTAAAAAGGTAAACAAAAAGGACTCAACTGTTTTGTTGAGTCTTTAATGTTTAACAATAAAACGAAATTAATGATTAGATCTTTCAAATTCACGCAAGAGTTTATTTCCACGTTCAACGGTCTCATCTAAACCATCTTTCGGCGTTTTTGAACCACTAAGAACAGCTTCCAACTCTTGATCAAGAATGGCACGGATTTGTGGTAAATTACCAAATCTTATCCCTTTTGAGTTAACTGTTGGTGGATTAAGATTAATCTGTTTGATAGCTATATCCGCACCTGGCGTTTTTTCATAGAAATGTTGTTTTTTACTCAATTCATAAGTCGTTTTTGTGGTTGGAAGATAACCTGTCTCCTGATGCCATTTTGCTTGATTTTCTGTTTTTGAAAGAAATTTAAGAAAAGCGGCTGCCCCTGCATATTCCTTTGGGGTATGGCCCTTAAACGCCCAAATAGAAGCTCCCCCAATAACTGAATTTTGTGGTGCTCCTTCTGTATCCTTATAGTACGGTAGCATACCAACCCCCACATTAAACTGAGCTTCAGAAACAATTCCAGCATGTGATCCTGAAGATTGCATAAAAATTGCACAATTTTGTGCCATAAACATTGGTGTTGAATCTAATGCACCTGCTGGACCACCGTAGCGGAAAATACCTTGATCAGACCACTTTTTCAGGTCAGTCCACATACGCACTTGTAAAGGTCCATTAAATGCAAGTTCTGAATCAAGTCCTTTAAAGCCATTTTCCTTTGTTCCAAACGGAACATTATGCAACGCTGAAAAGTTTTCTATACCAATCCATTGAGCGGCATAAGCCATTGTAAAACCACAAGTTGCTGCTTTAGTCTCAAGAATTTTTTTGGAAAAGTTTTCTATATCTTGCCACGTTTTAGGAGGCTGTTCTGGATCAAGCCCTGCTTTTTTAAAGATATCTTTGTTATAATAAAGGATTGGTGTTGAAATATTGAATGGCATAGAAACCATACGCCCCTGTTCATCGGAGTAATAGCCACTAATAGCAGGAAAATAATCTGTAGAATCGAACTCTTGTTTTGTATCAGCCATAAGTTGATAAAATGGATAGATTGCGCCTTTTGCTGCCATCATAGTTCCAGTACCAACGTCATAAATTTGAGCAAGCACTGGCTGTTTCTTTCCACGAAATGCTGCAATAAGTGAAATCAAACCCTCTTCATATTCACCGCGATATGAAGAAACAACTTTATACTCAGATTGACTTGCATTAAAATCGTTAATAAGATTTTCAGTTTGCTTTCCTAATTCACCACTCATAGAATGCCAAAAGCTGATTTTTGTCTGCGCAAAACTTGCTGTTATTCCCGCTGTGGACATTATGATAGCAACCGTGGCCGCTATGGAAAGATAAAAACGACTCATGGTTCACCCTTTCTGAAGTGATGGAATACAAACTACCCCTAAATTTATAGTATTACACATGAACATGCTATGACAGTTTTATTTCAGAAACATATTCTCTCATTTAAACAGGAACCACCAAAAGGTCAAATGAATTTGTTTAAATTTATTCATTTTCTTTTATAAGCATTCTTATGTATTAACGAAGAGACAAATAAAACTTTTCTTAAAATTAAAAAATCATTTTGAGCGCTTAATAGTCTCTTTCCCTGTAACAAGATCACGCCCCTCACGCAAAACAAAATGACAATGTATGACCAATTTCCATGCTGTTAAAAAATCTTTCAATACATCTACATTTCGTGATAGCTCCTATAATATGAGCCATAAAGCCTCTCCACTAAAGTATATAAGACTTTTTGTATACCATCACTTTTACACTTCATAAAAGTGCAAAACGACATCATCATGTGAGACCCTAATGCTTCAACAAATCTTGCATTTAAAATACGTTAAATGAATATTTTTATTCTTTTCTCAATCATTTTTTATCCACACACCAACCCTGCTTGTAATGTGCAAACGAATGATTTGAATTGATTCATTGTAAAAAGATTTGAAATAAGAAAATCTTATGTATTAAGGTCTATTATTCACATGAATAAACCATTAATTATCATTATAAATCAATGTATTATTGTTATATATTAGATAATTTTTATTCTTTTATTACGCTAGCTTTATGAAAATATATAGTTCCTTTTGTGTTGATGTGTTTTTTACCTTTGTGCACGCAATTGCAATGCGAGATCAGGTTGATCTGTCGTAATGTAATGTACAGGCATATCAAGCCAATGTGATAACCGAGCTTTTCCATTAATTGTCCATACCCCTACAGTAAAACCAGCCTCAAGAGCTGATTCAATAAAGTTCTGTGAAACAATGGAGCCATCTAAACTTAGATCAGAATAACCTAATTGCTTCCATTCAGAAAAATGACGGTACATATCACCTTCAAAATTATCAACACATGGACCAGATGGTATTCCTGCTTCAATAAAAGGACGAAGGATAAAAGGATCAAAACTAATTGCAGAAACCCGTTCTAATAAATTTCGGCTTTTTATTAGTGCAAGCGCTTTTTGGGATAATATTGTTTCACGCTCCACTTCACCACATGTTTTGATTTCAAGATGCAATGCAACATTCGTTGGTGCTAAAAGATCAAGCACTTCTTCTAATAAGGGAGGTGCTTCTTGGCTTCCTTTCACGCAGAGTTGTTTGCGTGTTTCATTATCAATGTTGTGAATATACCCCTTTTTCCCAACCAATTGGTCTAAACGGAAATCGTGAAAGACAACCACTTCACCGCTTTTCAGCAAATGAACGTCGCATTCAACTTCATCAACACCTAACGCTATAGCATTATTAAATGCTGAAAGGGTATTTTCAGGATAAAGATGAGCTCCTCCACGGTGTGCAACAATTTTTTTCTCAGACACGCAAAATCCCACACTTCTCAATTTTAAACGATATTGACGTACAGATTGTCAGATAAAAGCTTATTCTTCATTTCAATTATTCCCATTCAATAGTACCAGGAGGCTTTGAGGTTACATCATATACAACACGATTAATCCCTCTAACTTCGTTAATAATACGTGCTGCTGTCTTACTTAAAAATGCCATATCATAGGGATAAAAATCAGCGGTCATTCCATCTACAGATGTGACAGCGCGAAGAGCACAAACAAATTCATAAGTGCGATCATCCCCCATAACACCAACAGTTTGAACTGGAAGAAGAACAGCAAAAGCTTGCCAAATTTCATCATAAAGACCGGCCTTACGGATTTCCTCAAGATAAATAGCATCTGCTTCGCGTAAAATTTCTAATTTTTCACGTGTTACAGCACCTGGACACCGAATTGCAAGGCCGGGACCTGGAAAAGGATGGCGACCAATAAACTGCTCCGGTAGCCCTAACTCTCGTCCTAGCGAGCGAACCTCATCCTTAAAGAGCTCACGTAACGGTTCTACAAGTTTCATCTTCATCTGTTCTGGTAGCCCACCCACATTATGATGGCTTTTAATGGTTACCGTTTCACCAATAGCAGACACACTCTCAATAACATCTGGATAAAGTGTTCCTTGTGCTAAAAACTCTGCACCTCCTATTTTTTTCGTTTCTTCTTCAAAAACTTCAATAAAAAGGCGACCAATTGTTTTGCGTTTTTTTTCTGGATCTGTCTCACCTTTTAAAGCATTAAGAAACACATCAGCAGCATTAACGTGAATAAGCTCTATATTATAGTGATCACGAAAGAGCGTGAGAACTTCTTCAGCTTCATTCTTGCGCATCAGCCCATGGTCTACCAAAATACATGTCAGTTGATCTCCTATAGCTTCATGAAGGAGTACCGCTACAACAGATGAATCCACTCCCCCTGAAAGACCACAAATCACACGACTTTTCCCAACTTTTTGTCGTATCGTAGCAATTGCCTGCTCACGATAAGAAGCCATTGACCAATTGCCTTTAATAGCAGAGATCTTATGAACAAAATTTTGCAAAAGTTTTGTACCATCCGGTGTATGGATAACTTCAGGATGAAACTGTACCGCATAAAAATGTCTTTTTTCATCCGCAATAGCCGCATAGGGAGCTCCTTTTGAGGTTCCTATGACACGAAAACCTTCTGGTAAAGCTGCCACACGGTCACCATGGCTCATCCATACTTGATAACGAGAACCTTTTTCCCACACTCCATCAAAAAGGGCGCTCTCTTCTTGCACTTCCAAAAAAGCACGCCCAAATTCACGCTCATGCCCAACTTCAACCTTTCCTCCAAGCTGAACACACATGACTTGTTCACCATAGCAAATACCCAGAATCGGAATACTCGCCTCAAAAATTTCCATTGGAGCACGCGGAGAGCCCTCATCAATAACGGAATAAGGACTCCCTGATAAAATAATAGCTTTAGGATTTATGCGGCGCACAACTTCTAAAGCCAATTGAAAAGGAGCAATTTCACAATATACCCCCATTGCTCGTACCCGTCGTGCAATAAGTTGTGTAACTTGTGAACCAAAGTCAATAATAAGAACAGTGTCTGGGTGTGATATGCTCATAGAAAACCAATCAACAATTGTAAAAGAAAACTCATGAGAGTTATGATTTAATCTTTCTCTTTTCACAAGCCTGTTTTCTTAAGAAAAAGATTATTCTCGTAAAGTTTATGATAAAAAGTGCAAAAATATGGATCAATGTTTTTTTTGCAACACAGATAAAAAGAACCCATCTGTTTGTGTTGTGGCTGGCGACAAAGTAAGTCCATAATTTGAAAAAACTGGTTGCACAGGAGAAAAACTAAAATGTTTCTGCCAAAGCGCTGGCATATCTATTGGAGAAAAATGAGAATGCTGTTGAAGGAAATGGGAAATTTGTTCCTCATTTTCATCTGTAAAAAGAGAACAGGTAATATAGATTAGGCGCCCATTTGGCTTAAGATAAGCTATCGCTTCATTCAAAATAGCCCTCTGTTCTGTTTGGCGTTGTTTCACCTGTTTTAATGTTAAACGCCATTTCGCATCTGGACGACGACGCCATATTCCTGTCCCACTACATGGTGCATCTAGTAGAACTCTATCCATCTGGCCTATTAATGGCTTCAATTCTTCTTTTTGTGCTCGTGTTTGTACATTACGAACACCAGCGCGTCGAAGACGATCAAAAATAGGAGCTAAGCGCGCTTTATCGGAATCATAAGCATAAATTTGCCCACGATTGTTCATATCGGAAGCTAAAGCTAATGTTTTGCCCCCAGCACCTGCACAATAATCTAATACCTGCATGCTCTCTTGCGCTTCCACAAGGTGAGCAACAATTTGAGATCCTAAATCCTGTATTTCAAAGTGTCCTTTTTGAAAAGCTTGTTCCACTTGAACATTGGGATGACGATTAAACTTTTCAATCGGTGCAATTCTTAAAGCTTGCCCAAACCATGGAAAAGATTTAAGTTTGGTTTTTGCTAATTCTTTCAGCACCTTTTCTGGTGTTGCCTTTAGGTTATTTACCCGTAGGTCTAAAGAAGGACGCGTTGCTAACGCAGCTGCTTCAGTGATCCAATTATCACCAAATAAAGGACGCAGATGCGCTTGACACCATTGCGGAATATCACCACGAATATAGTCTGGAGCATCCACTAATTGCTGACCTTGCCACGATTTACGCTGCTTAGCCCCTAATAACTGTGGTGCAAACCGATCTTCTGCCAACTCACCATCAATTTGCTCCAGCGTCATTTTTCCATAATCTAATAAGGCACCAAAAACGATATCTCGGATATCATCACTCTCCATACGCCATTGTAAAGAATAACGTCGTCTTAAAACATCATAAACGATTGTACCAATAGCTGCGCGATCACCTGCTCCAGCAAAGCGATGAGAAAGCCCCCAATCCTTTAAAGCTGCTCCTACTGGGCGATGCTTCATTTCTATCTCTTTGAGAACATCTATTGCTGCTTGCAAACGCCCACCTAATCGCATTCATTTCTCCCATTAAAATAATAAAATTTTAAATCATCTAAAAAAATAATATTATCGTCTTCTTGCCAATGGAACCTTCTCAAAGCCATAAAAAATTTACATTCAATATTAAAATGATCTGATCATACTTTTTTATAAGATCCAATTTAGAGTATCTAAATTTTTCCTTTCATCTTCTGCCCATTCGTTTTTTATCCTTCTACCTCTTATACTAAAAGATACGTAGCCATCCATAAAGAACTTATTTCCGCCATGCATTACGAAAAAATCAAATATCTCCCATCTTTGTACGGCTATCCTGCTGAAAAAATAGAAAAAGTCTTCTCATAAAATTAAACAATTTCATCTTACGTTCAACAAAAAATTAACTTTTTAGAAAATGCTTGGAACCACTATTTGGCATGACCGTTTTTACTCTAATGGCAACTGCCAGACAATTTAAAAGGAGAAAATAATGACTTATAATAATGGAAAAACAACTTCGTCTAAAAGCCGTCATAATACAATGCCCTCAAACAACGGAAAGAAATCCATCCAAAGTGATCAGACAAACACTCGCCAACGTGCGTCAAAGACTGGACGGAAGACAACAAAAAGTTAATTCTAATTTTATATAACTTATTTCATATAGTCTTAACAGAAAGAATTAGAGTTTTGACCTCTAATTCTTTCCTTTTTGGGATTATTACACCAAATTACAAACAGAAAAAAGCGCAGTCTCTCTTTCTTATTCTCGGAAGATTTTATATTTATGCAATATGACATTAGGATCTTGTATCTTTAAACTGGCCCACGATAATTTGGACTCTCTCGTGTGATAGAAACATCATGCGTATGACTTTCATGGAGTCCCGCATTCGTAATACGTACAAACGTTGCTTTTTCACGAAACTCTACAAGATCTTTTGCTCCAACATACCCCATCGAAGCACGAAGTCCACCAGCAAGCTGATGTAGAACTGATGCTATAGGACCTTTATAAGCCACCTGCCCCTCTACACCCTCAGGAACCAACTTAAGTTCATCACGAACATCATCTTGAAAATAGCGATCTGCCGATCCTCGTGCCATAGCACCAACAGATCCCATGCCGCGATAAGCTTTAAAGGATCGTCCTTGATATAGATAAACTTCACCAGGGCTTTCTTCTGTACCCGCTAAAAGAGAGCCAATCATAGCAGCACAAGCCCCACCTGCTAAGGCTTTAGCAAAATCACCCGAAGCTTTTATCCCCCCATCAGCAATAACGGGAATACCGACCTTATCAGCAATTTCTGCCGCACTCATAATGGCTGCAAGCTGAGGAACACCAACACCTGCAACAATTCGCGTTGTGCAAATAGAACCAGGACCAATACCAACTTTTATAGCATCCGCACCACTGTCAATCAAAGCCTGTGTTGCTTGCGGAGTTGCGACATTACCAGCAATAATGGCTGGAGAAAACGTCATTTTTTTAATACGCTCAACTGTGTCTAATACACGCTGAGAATGTCCATGTGCAGTATCAATCACTAGAATATCAACACCTGCATCAATTAATCGTTCAGCCCGCTCAAACCCATCGTCCCCTACACTACTTGCAGCTGCAACACGCAAGCGACCTTGTGAATCTTTGGCAGCGTTTGGATTTAATTTTGCTTTTTCAATATCCTTAACTGTTATCAGTCCGACACAACGATTCTGTTCATCCACAACTAATAATTTTTCAATACGATGATGGTGTAAAAGATACTTTGCTTCATTGAGTTGAACATTTTCACGCACTGTGATTAAATTTTCATGCGTCATTAATTCATAAATTTTTTGTTTGGGATCCGATGCAAAACGCACATCCCTATTTGTCAAAATGCCAACAAGCCGTCCAGCAGTTTCACCTTTAGCACCATTTTCAACAACCGGAATACCGGAAATACCATGAGAGCGCATCAAAGATTTTGCTTCTTCAAGTGTTGCATCTGGTCCAATGGTGACTGGATTAACAACCATACCAGATTCAAACTTTTTTACTTGGCGGACCTCTTCTGCCTGCTCTGCAGGAGACATATTACGATGAATAACCCCAAGACCACCAGCTTGAGCCATCGCAATAGCCAAACGCGATTCTGTTACCGTATCCATTGCCGCAGAAAGCAATGGCAAATTGAGCTTAATATCCGCTGCAATGCGCGTACTGAGATCCACTTGACTAGGCATAACAAGAGAATGACCGGGTTGTAAAAGTACATCATCAAAAGTCAGTGCCAATGCACCTGTCCCCGTTTCAACAATCTTTGCCATAGCAAAATTCCTTTTATAATAAAACACCGCAAGGAGCTTTAAAATACAACTGCGGTTCTCATACATGGTAGATTGGCAAAAAATTATGCCATGCTACAAACAAAATGAAAAGAAAAATAAAATATTTTTTTAAGTGTGGTTTATAAAAATTTACAATTGTGATTCAATAGGTAACCAACTTATTATTTTTGCAAATGCGCGACGCCAAAAATTGCTTTCTGGCTCATAGTCAATGCTATATTTTTTTTCATTTTCAATAAAATCCCAATAAATACGATTATTATCACCAAGACGCAGATGATAGCTCATTTCCCCTGTGGTTTCTTCAGAAAACAACAAGTCTAATCTTGTTGTAATGGGAGCACATTCAAAAAGAATGCCCATTTCTGTATTTAATGATGCTGATCTTGGATCAAAATTTAAAGATCCAATAAAAGCTGTTTTACGATCAATTAAAAAAGCTTTGGCATGTAAACTTGCCTTACTCGATCGAAACAATCGTAACCCATGAGTATTGCCTTCCGCTTTTAATTCATAAAGATTAACACCACTTTTCAACAATGCCTTACGATAAGGTACATAACCACCATGCACTAATGCTACATCAGTAGCTGCTAAAGAATTTGTCAGAATTTTGACATCAACACCCTTTGAAACCAAATTACTAAAATTCTGCGTGCCAACCTTACCAGGAACAAAATAAGGTGACGTAATCTGAACCGTTTTTTGGGCATTTCCAATAACCTTTGAAAGTGCCTTCATAAGCCAATTGCTTGCTTTTTTACGCAATGCTTTTTCTGGAGGGTCAGAAAGAACAACAACTTTGTCTGCTAAAAATAACCGCTTTCCTGTTTGGATAAAACAATTAAAGTTAATGTGCTCTTTGACATAATCTAAATAAACTTTTGCAACCTTGGAATCACGAAACTTTCGTAATTTATCTTTCCAATAGCTAAGATCACTTGCGCTTTTAGGAACAACCAAAGTATGAATTGGCAAAACAACAGCACTATTCCAAAAATCATCAAAGATACTTTCTACCTTTTTAACAGAGGGACCGATTAACATCAAATCTAAATCTCGAAAATGGGATTCTTTACCAGCATCAAAATAAGAATCTGCAAGATTACGTCCTCCTACAAAAGCGACCCTGCCATCAACAATAAAAGCTTTATTATGCATTCTACGTGTTACGGTAATTGCCCGTAATATAATTTCTAAACCACGGCGTAAACCACCTTTACGAGATCGCCCTGGATTAAACATTCTCACCTCAATATGAGGATGTTTATCTAGCGCAATATAAGCTGGATCACGTGCCTGAGCATTAATATCATCCAAAAGAAGCCGTACCCGAACACCCCGATCTGCTGCCTCAACTATTTCACTTAATAATAGGCGCCCCGTTAAATCATCGTCCCAAATATAATACATCAGATCAAGGCTACGCCCAGCCTCTGCAGCTCCTATTGCACGAACACAAAACGCATCCAAATTGCTGATAATGAGGGAAAGGGCATCTTTATCAATCCCCAATCCATTTTCTTCCTCAGCTAATTGACTGACGATACGATCAAGCTTAGTTTCATCTTTCTGAATAGGTAACGCATAAGAACACTGCCCCCTAGCATTTTTCACAAAACGCCCATAGGTGTAGATTGCCAACATAGATGCAATAAAAAAAAAGAGGACAAAACCAATAACAATCTGTAAAAGAGTCAAAGAGGATAAACTTTCTATTTTAAACTATCACATCATCAGTAATGCAAACGATAACACTAATCACTTTATCTTAATCGTATAGCAGATAAAATGCCACTTCTTGCTTAAGAGAGTATAAATTTAATATTGATGATACAAAAATTTTAGCGGTAGTATTTAAAAGTTTTTAAAAATGCTTCTCTGTTTTAATAAATGTAAACTTAACTAAAATTGTATAAATTGAAACAAACGATTAAAATAATCACATAAAATTTATATTTGATTTAAATCTACAAAATCATCCTCTATAGATAAATTTTACAATAAATAATTGTTTTCTTAAGCTTCCCCCACGAACTTTATCAAAATCCACTCTATTTTTTTGAAACTCATGCTTGTCATGAAGAGAAATTTGTTATGAATTTTACTTTCGTTCTTGATTTCTTATTGCTCTCAATTCTTCCATTTTTCTATAAAGTGTAGAGCGACCAATATGAAGGCGGCGCGCAATCTCACTCATATGTCCTTTATAATGTTTAATCGCTTTCTCTATAATATCATGTTCCATCTCTGCAAAAGTACGCACATGCCCATCAGTATTCAAAAATTTTATCGATTCTTGTTCATTATCTTCTTGTATATTACCCTCAATGATATTGGGAACATTCATTAATGAATTTCCCATTAATTGCGGAAAATCTCGAACAGTTAATAACGGTCCTTCACTGAGTAAAATCGCACGAAATAAAAAGGTTTCAAGCTCATTTCTATTGCCAGGCCAATCATACTGCATAAGCAAGGAAAGAGCAGAGCCTGCTAAACCATGGACATGTGATCGCCCTGTTTCTGTGATAATGCGATCAATCAAACGTTGTGTAATCTCTGGAAAATCATCCCTTAATTCTCGTAAAGCAGGGACGCTAATAGACAAGTGAGAAAATTGTTCAAACAAACTATGCAAAAAAAAGTTCTCATTAACCAAGTCCTTTAAACGCGATGTTGAAATAGCAATGATCCGAAAAGGGAAAAATCCTCCTTTTGTATCCCTTTCCCTCTCTTTAAGGTAATGAGCAAACCGTTTTTGCTGTATGGGCTCAAGTCGATCAATATCACAAAGGCAAAGTGTCCCTTTTTCAAGAGAAGAAACCAATGGTAGGAATTCTTTAAACCACTGCTGATTTTCTTCTTCTGGATCAACGATGGCTGAACATTGAAAGCGAACAAAAACACCCTCCGAAAATAATCCCTCATGATGAATAATCCGAGCTAATGTCTCACGTCCTGTTCCAGCTTCCCCCTCTATCAAAAGATTCTGTAAAGAAGTTGCTGCTTGTCTCGATTGTTCTAACACTATCTGCATAGCTCTACTTTTTACGCAAAGATCAGAAAACCGTAAATGATTCTCTTTTTTTCGCCGAATATCTCGAACCTCATGCTCCAAGGCAGAAATAAGAGCAAGAATATCCAAAGTAACTCTTACGCGTAATAATGTTACTGGATGGATCCAATAATCAATAGCTCCAGCTGTTAAAGCTTTCTGGAGTAAATGCTGATTCTCTTGTTGTGCTATAACGACAATAGGAACAGAAACACCAGCAACTCTAATCATTTTAATCAAATCGCTCACACTCAAATCACTCATAACGACATCAAGGAGTGCAAGCACAATGTTTTTACGCCTGTGTAAAAGATCAATCGTACGGAGACCATTTTCTGCTTCAATGACACGATAACCAAAACCTCTCAGCATAGCAGAAAGTTCTATACGTCTTCCATAATCTTCACTCGCAACAAGAATGGGACCAACCATAATGTCAATAATCTCCTTTGAGACTACTCAGCAGCTTAATATCAAAATTGTTGTAAACCATAAGAAATATTTCACCTCTTGTGTTTCACTTACAAACTTCATCAAGCTATCAATTAAATACAACATTAAGGCATTTTTTTCCATTTTTTTGCTTTTTCATTGATTTTCATTAAATTTTTCATATTGACTCATGGGGTAATTTAATAATGTTATAGAAACTCGAGAGCAAATAATCTAAATAGAGTGCAATAAATGAAACATACCTTTCATATTTTATGTCTTACAATCACCGCCTTGCTGTTAAGTGCCTGTAAATTTTCGCAATATTATAATTCAAATATGCCAACTGGAATTGATGGGAAATGGGTTGATGAGAATGGTATTATTTCTTCTTTCCACAATGGTGTTTTTGAAACGCGTGCAGCAGATACAGAAGAAAAACTATCAGAAGGGGCATATAATTATCTCAATGCCCAAAATATAGAAATTGAAATACGCTCTATTCTCCGTGGAACAATTTCTAGAGTCAATTGTACAATGTCATATGACGCCACACAACTTCTCTGCACCTCACATACAGGAGCACAGTTTTTCCTTAAGCGGAAATCTTAAACAAAGTACAAGGGAAACCTCTCTTAAGAACAGAGGGAGCACACACATTAAGCAGGAGGCGATCCGTTCTCCTCCTGATAGAAAATCCTCTCTAAAATACGCAAAGAGGCTGGTATAATCTTTACCCTGAGAATTTTCTAAACATTATGAAATGCGTAAAATAATCATTTTCTTCCACAAAATATCAGTCAAGCCACCTACAATAAAATTGTAACTTTGTATCCTGCAATCTATTTCAACCTAAAATAACATTTTATTTGATAAGGAAGCTTAATCTAAGCAGCGCCAATGCGCAAAAGATCATGAAAATGGACAATTCCTATCGGTTTTTTATCTTCAACCACAAAAAATGCACCAATCTGATGATCATTAATAAAAGCTGTTGCTGCACCAACAAGTGTATTTGGCTTTACAACTTTAGGAGCTTTGGTCATCACCTCGTCAACATTAAATTTTGATAAATTAAAATGAATGTTACGTGCAAGATCGCCATCAGTTACAATTCCGATTAGTTCACCTTCTTGATTCACAACACCAACACAACCAAAATGTTTTTCCACCAAAACATTCATCGCTTCAGTCATAGCTGTTCCCTGCATAACCAAAGGAATATTATCACCCTCATGCATAATATCACACACGTATTTAAGGCTTGCACCAAGAGAACCACCAGGATGATATATTTTGAAATCCGTTGCGGTAAAACCACGCATTTCTAAAAGAGAAACCGCTAATGCATCTCCCATTGCCAATTGCATAATTGTTGAAGTTGTAGGGGCTAAACCATGGGGGCAAGCCTCTTCTATCTTTGGTAATAATAGTACAATATCAGCTTGTCGTCCTAACACAGAGTGCTTACTTGATGTCATCGCAATAAGGGGGATACGAAAACGCGCCGCATAACTCATAATACCACTTAACTCTTGAGTTTCACCAGACCATGATAAAGCAAGAATAACATCATCAGATCCAATCATACCAAGATCACCATGATTGGCTTCTGCAGCGTGAACAAAAAAGGCAGGTGTTCCAGTTGAGGCTAAGGTTGCTGCAATTTTTGTCCCTATATGACCACTTTTTCCAAGACCAGTAATGACCACATGTCCACGAGCATTTCTAATAGTTTGAACAGCCGCTTCAAAAGAAGAAGAAAGACTTTCCAGAAGAGCTTTTTCAAGGGCTTCAAGCCCCTGCTTTTCACTGGCAAGTGTTTTAAGCGCTGATACAACAGCACCCTGCAAAGCCATATGAGGAGACGGTATTATCATAATCAAATTCGATCAATAAAATTAAGTGAGAGATCTATATTATTTTTCAACATTAATGGTTTCCAGTAAATTTTTCAATGAGGCAGAAACGTGGCTGTGCATATCAGCGCGTGCCAAAGAAAATGCAACGTTGGCTTCAATAAAACCAGCTTTAGAACCGCAATCAAAAGTGCGCCCTTTTACTTGCAAACCCCAAAAATCTTGCTCATTTGAAAGCCGTATCATAGCATCTGTTAATTGAATTTCATTTCCTGTTCCCCGTTCTTGAGTAGAAAGAATATTAAAAATTTCTGGCTGCAAAATATAACGTCCATTGATGTACAAATTTGATGGTGCCGTTCCTTGTACTGGTTTCTCTACCATTTTTGTGATTTCAAAACCATTTGCAATCTGTTTGCCTTTCCCAACAATACCATATTTATGTGTTTCTCTAGGATCGCATTCCTGAACTGCTATAATATTTCCCCCACCCACCTTTTCATAAAGACTAATCATCTCAGAAAGACAGCCATTTTTCGCCTGTATCAACATATCGGGTAATAACAAAGCAAAAGGTTCCCCTGCAACTAATTCACGCGCACACCAAAGAGCATGCCCTAATCCCAAAGGTTGCTGTTGCCGAGTGAAAGAAGTTGACCCTGGTAATGGCTGTAAACGGTATAAATTTGCAAGATCTTCTTTCTTTCCACATTCAGCAAGTGTCGTGTATAATTCAACTTGCGCATCAAAATAATCCTCAATGACTGCTTTGTTACGTCCAGTCACAAAAATAAAATGCTCAATACCAGCTTCCCTCGCCTCATCCACAACATATTGAATAACAGGTTTATCAACAACTGTTAGCATTTCTTTAGGAATCGTTTTTGTCGCAGGAAGGAAACGCGTCCCAAGACCTGCTACTGGGAATACTGCTTTCCGGATTTTACGCACACTCACCCTCCTCAATGAATTCATATAACTTTTTTGTTTTATTTATCATATGTTTTTACGAAATGGTAAAAAAGATATCTTATTGTTTTGATTATCATTATAATGGGCAATTAAAAATGTAAAAAGAGTCTGAGAATTTATTGAAAGGATTAAAACGTATTATTTATTCAGTTTTTTCCTCTTCTTGATCATATTATCAATTAAACTAAATACAAAATAAAGTTATTGCACATCTAATGAATTGAATATTAATGGGGATTTCAAAATGCAAAAAACAGAATTGAAGACTCTCTTTTTAGAGAAGTCAATAACTTGGAGAACTCTTTTCACTGTCTCTGCCGTTATTTTTTCTGCTTTTTTTATGTTTTTTATATCCCTTTCATATGCTGATAGCGGATTTAAACACTGGATTAAAGAATTTAAAAAAATAGCTATTGCTCACAATATTAACCCTTCTACGTTTCATATGGCGTTTAAAGGTGTTAATGCCATTGATCCAGAAGTTCTAAAAAGCGCCGCATACCAACCGGAATTTGTTGCTCCTTCATGGAACTATTTCGATAATCGTGTCCATGATATTGCAATTGAGGAAGGACGGCGCCAAACTCAAAAATGGAACAAATGGCTTCTTCAAATTGAAAAACGTTTTGGTGTTGATCGCAATATTCTGCTTGCTATTTGGTCAATGGAAAGCAACTATGGGAAGGTTTTAGCCAATAAAAGTGTAATGCGTGATACCATTCGCTCTCTTGCAACTTTAGCCTATGCTGATAAAAAACGTGCAAAATATGCATATACACAGCTGATTGCTGCTATGAAAATTCTACAAAGTGGCGAAATTAAACGCTCTCAACTCACTGGATCTTGGGCCGGTGCATTGGGGCATACACAATTTATTCCAAGTAGTTATCTCGCCTATGCAGTTGATATGGACCAAGATGGACGGCGTGATATCTGGAACTCTGTTCCAGATGCTCTGGCTACTGCTGCTAACCTTCTCCACAAAAATGGCTGGCAACCTAATCTTATTTGGGGAGTAGAGGTAAAAGTGCCGCAGGGGAAAAACCTTCCTGAAGGCTGGTATTCCTTTGAACAATGGAAAAAATTAGGTGTAAAACACGCAAATGGGCACCCTCTTCCTACATCAGCTGAACAAGCAATATTAAAATATCCAGATGGAGCAAAAGGACCTATATTTTTAGTCACAAAAAATTTCTTTGTTCTGAAACATTATAATAATGCAGATCGTTATGCGTTTGCTGTTGGCCTTCTTGCTGATCGCATTGCTGGACATCCTGGATTGGTAAATGATTGGCAAAGACCTTTTCAACCTCTTACTTTCCAGGAATGTAAAGAACTACAATCTCGCTTAAGTGCACTGGGCTATTATAAAGGGAATGTTGATGGAAAAATCGGAACAGCTTCTCGCAAAGCAATTAAAGCTTTTCAACTGCGTCACGGTCTAAAAGCAAATGGATATCCATCATCTCAAGTGCTTTTTCTCCTTCGCAAACAATAAGGGAGACTAAATTTTTGTCTTCTTTTCGCCTGATATACTTGACATTATTACTGTTTTCACTTTCTATTGTGGGGATCTTACAGCCATCCCCAAGTAAAGCAACGAACTTCTTCAAATGGTTGTCACAACAAGACAAACAGACACAGCAGCCACCGCAAATTATAGAACAAAAAATAGACAAGCCGCAAAAAAAGATCGTAACACAAAAAAACATACAAAAGCTAAAAAATGAGAATGCAAAGCGCATTCTTGTCATAGGGGATTTTGCAGCTTCTGCTGTTGCCGATGCACTTAAGAAGTCTTTTATAAATAATAGCGATATCGTTATCATGAACAACACAATACCAGCTTCCGGCTTAGTTCGAACGGATTATTATTCTTGGCAAGGCAATATTTCTAAACTCATTGATCAAAATAATCCCGATGTTATTATCATGATGATCGGTGCAAATGATAATCAACCCATCACAGACTCTCATAACATGATTAACACAGATCAGTCAGAATGGATGCGCATCTACAAACAAAGAATTATCGAAATTGCTGAAAGTCTTCATGCCTCTGGAAAACCATGGATATGGATAGGTCAGCCTTCTTTTGGAAATGATCTTTTGACACAAAAAATAAAAATTTTTAATGCGCTCTATCAACAAGAAACAGAAACAGCAGGAGGGTATTTTCTCGATATCTGGAGCGGCTTTAGTGATGAAGAAGGAAATTTTTCTTTTTCAGGCTATGATATTAATGGGAAAATAACCAAATTACGCACCAATAATGGCATGCATTTCACCCCTGAAGGAAAGAAAAAACTTGCCTCTTATTTAGAAAAGCCATTGAAAAATATTTTAAATTTTTATGCCTTTTCTCATGGAAATCCTTACTCAACCGATCAAGCTATTCAAAAACTTATACAAGAATCAGAGAATCAAGAGCGGAGTAAAATTATGCGTCAGCTTCCAATGAGCCTCGATGATATGGCACAACAAAACACTCACCTTTTAGGCAAAAGAAAGTCAAGTTTTATAAAAAAATCATGGTTTCCACCAAATGGGCATCAAAAAGATCGAGCTGATGATTTTTCTTTCCCATAATGTCTATTTAAAATACAAAATCTGTTTTCTTCTATAAACAAAAAGCGAATAAGATAAAAAACTCTGTTTACAGAGCTATAATGAAGAGGAAATTTGCATAACTCGCAACTGCACCTTTCGAATAATATGAAAACGGCATGGTGTTAACCATACCGTTATATCTTATAGTCCACGTTTGTTAATCATTGCCTCTGGTAAAGGCATCCGTCCCCGAAAAGCTTTATAAAGCTCCTCTGGATCACGACTTCCTCCAGCGGAGTAAATACAACGCTTTAAAAGATCAGCGAGCTCTGAATTAAAAACATCTCCCGTTTCTTCAAAAGCCTGAAAAGCATCTGCATCAAGAACTTCCGACCACATATAAGAATAGTAACCAGATGCATAACCATCCCCTGCAAACACATGCATAAAATGTGGGGGACGATGACGCATAATAATTGTGTCAGGCATTTGCAGCTTTTCTAATTCTTGGCATTCAAACACTGTTGGATCAGTGACTGTTTCGCCTTGATGAAAAGCCATATCCACTAAAGCTGATGAGATAAATTCAACGGCAGAAAATCCTGCATTAAATGTCTGTGCTACTAAAACTTTATCTATCAACTCTTGTGGCATAGGATGGCCTGTTTTTGTATGTATAGCATAAGATTTTAATATCTCTGGCACGGTTAACCAATGTTCGTAAAGTTGAGAAGGTAGCTCAACAAAATCACGTGCAACAGATGTTCCCGACACAGATGGCCATGTGACATCAGAAAGCAAACCATGCAATGCATGTCCAAATTCGTGGAAAAGCGTACGTGCATCATCAAGTGATAAAAGAGCAACTTCTCCTTTGGGCGGTTTAGCAAAATTACAAACATTGTAGATAATAGGCTTTTGTCCGCCATCCAATTTATGTTGTGATTGCAAACTACTCATCCACGCACCGGAGCGTTTTGAAGAACGCGCAAAATAATCACCAATAAAATGCCCAAGTAGACTTCCATCAGACTTTTTTACTTCCCACAAACGTGCATCAGGATGCCAAAGTGTAACAGCGTTTTTTTCTTCAAATGTAATGCCAAAGAGTTTTTCTGCTACCCTAAAAGCCGCTTTAATCATACGATCAAGCTGAAAATAATATTTAATCTCCGCGCTATCGAAAGAAAGTTTTTCAGTGCGAAGTTTTTCAGCATAATAACGCCAATCCCAAGCAGCTAAAGACTCATTGCAGCCCTGATTGTTGGCAAAATTTTGTAAGTCAATTTGCTCAGTAGAAGCTTTCGCTCTTGCGCGCTCCCATACAGGCATAAGCAAATCCATAACGGAATCAACACTTTTAGCCATAGTATTATCGAGCTTCAAATCTGCGAAAGATTTATATCCCAATAATTTAGCCTGCTCATCTCGAAGCGCAACAATCTCTACAATAATTGTTTTATTATCATTCTTGTTATTATTTTCACCACGTTTAGCCCAAGCTTGGAATGCAACCTCACGCAAATCACGACGATCAGAGAATTTTAAAAAAGGTTCAACAATCGAACGTGCTAGTGTTAATGCATACGCTTCTCCATTGCCTCTTTCACACGCAATTTCCTTCATTGAAGCAATGAGATCTTGCGGTAAACCAGATAAGTCTGTTTGTTTTAAAAATAGAATCCATCCAGCTTCATCATTTAAGACATTTTGTCCAAAAGTAGCATTTAAAAAAGCAAGTCTTTCATTAATTTCCAAAAGCCGTTTCTTAGCTTTTTCATCGAGTTTTGCCCCATGACAAACAAACTTTTTCCACCATAATTCAAGAACACGTGTTGTTTCACTCTCAAATGTGCCCAGCTGCGACTGTTTATAAAGCATATCTATTTTCGCAAATATCCGCGCATCCATCATCATTTTTGAAGAATAACGAGAAAGTTTTACAACGAACTCTTGCTCTAGCTGTTGAATTAATACATTCGTATGAGCACTGGTGCGTAAGAAAAATATTGAACAGACACGATCAAGCGCTTTGCCGCAAAGCTCAAAAGGCTGTAAAAAATTCTCAAGCGTTGGTGGTTCTTGCACCATCGCAATCGCCTCTAGTTCTTCTTCGGCTTCTTGAAGAGCCTGTTCAAAAGCGGGTTTAAAATCTTCATCACTTATAGAAGAAAAATCAGGAAAACATGAAAATCCCTTCCACTCCAGCACTGCTTCTTTTGCCATAATACTTTATGTCTCCATTATAAATTTAAACTGTAACAATTATCTTTACGACACAAATTGATAACATACTAAAACTATCTCGTGAGTTTCAAAACTACCTTTCAAAACGCTATTGAATAAAAAACCTGAAAATCGCAAAGTTCTTTCATTTTAAACCATATTATATTGAAGCAATAAAGATTATTCGCTCACACATCACAATAGAATTGCATATTAACAAAAACACTTGGAGAAAGGCATAATCTCCACTCTTTACAAAATATTGCTGTAGATTCTTTTGAAAATCACAAAACTGCATTAAAGAAATGATGGTAAAAATCAGAACTGATTTTTACATTTACGCTTTTATATTATCCTCAAATTAAGCTGTATTCTCGTTTTAGTGATTCAGAAACTTGTTTATAACTTATAATTCACCCTTGACTTTACTTCAAATATTAACAATTGGGAATATAGCTGGGGAGTTTTTTTTTAAATCTTCCATAAACTTTTGTTTTTATCTCATCTATTATCTAGATTTATAACTCTCCAACTCTTCAGGAGGTACTTTATCATGACTGAAATCAAAACGGCCTTCGACTTCAAAAATTTTTCTCCTGAAGCTCTTGCTGAAAAGTTAAAGAACCAGCATTTTGCAGACTCTATTGATATCATAAATGACCTCGATAGCATGGAACGTGTAACTATTCTTAGTCTTCTGCCTCTTGATTATGTTATCGAACTTTTTGATAAACCAGAGCTTGAACAACCTGCTGCCATCCTAGAACTTCTCCCTATAAATCGTGCTGTTGAAATTCTTGATGGCATGTCTGCCGATGCTGCTGCAGACGTCTTTCAAGAAATGGATAAAGAAACCCGCACACGACTTTATGCCTTGCTTAACCCCTTAACGCGCGCTGAACTTAAAAAACTCACCAGTTATCCTGACCATACAGCAGGGGCACTGATGACAACAGAATTTATAGCCGTTCCTTCAAACTGGACCATACAAAAAACTTTGGATCACATCCGTGAGGTCGAGCGAACACGTGAAACAGTTTATACCAGCTATGTAATTGACCCTAAAACAGGTACTCTTCTAAAAGCTGTTTCCCTGCGTAACCTTATTCTTGCCTCACCTGATGAACTAATTCTTAATGTCCCTACCCATGACTCGCCCATTACAATATCGCCCTTCACACATCATGAAGATATCGCACGCCTTTTCCAGCGCCATGATCTTCTCTCTGTGCCTGTAGTTGATGAAAGTAACCATGTCATTGGCATTGTAACCGTTGATGACGTGCTTGATACTATGGTCGATGAGATGAATGAAGATGCCTATAAATTTGGGGGTATGGAAGCGCTTAATAAGCCCTATATGCAAATTAAGTTTCCTGAAATGATGAAAAAACGTGGCGGATGGCTCGCTTTACTCTTTATCGGTGAAATGCTGACAGCAAGCGCTATGCAACATTTCGAAACAGAACTCGAAAAAGCGATTATTCTTACACTGTTCATACCTCTCATTATGAGCTCAGGAGGAAATTCCGGCTCACAAGCTACATCCCTTATTATCCGTGCATTGGCTTTACGTGAACTCACGTTGAAAGACTGGTGGAAAGTGATCATTCGTGAAATTCCAACAGGATTATCCCTTGGTCTCTTACTAGGAATTATTGGTGTTACGCGCATTGCTCTTTGGCAAAAACTGGGTATCTACGACTATGGACAACATTGGATTGCTATTTCGACAACAGTGGGTACAGCTTTAGTTGGAATCGTTACCTTTGGTTCTCTTTCTGGATCTATGTTGCCTTTTATTCTTAAAGGTTTAAAATTTGATCCAGCAAGTGCTTCTGCTCCTTTTGTGGCAACTTTAGTAGATGTCATGGGCATTATAATCTATTTTTCTGTAGCTTCCCTCATTTTGTCAGGAACTCTTCTTTAAACATGTAAAGTAAAAACTCTTACTTATGGAAAGATCTTGTCATGTAACCTAAGATTCTTTCCATAAGAGAATAAGCTTTATTATTTATTTTCTAGCGCACCGCTCCATAGATAATTTATTATTTTTTTTGAATAACAGCTCCGAATAACGTAAATTTACCTCATCATAAAGCTTCTCATATTAAATCGATTAAAGTCATCTTCTTGCCAGTCACAAACGAGATCGGTGTATGGCTAAAAACTATTCAAGAAAAAATAAAATACTTCTTATATCTTCTTTCTCGTAGCAAAAACTGGCGCAATATTGACAGCTGAGAAAGAATGATAATGATAATGCTCAACAGCTTTATATTTTTTCACAAAGGCGTTAATAGTATACTATTCGCGTATATTATATCATTTATGAGCCTATCATGGAATGGATGTAGTATACGTTAAGCAATCTCTCTTAAGTACATGAATATGCAACAACAAGTATATTCTGTTTAAAGTGTTCTGTTTGGCATGAAAAGCATGCTCCTATTAGAGAATACGATTAACAAAAGTGTGAGGGGCAAAGCACTATCTCCATGGTTTAAAAGATATTACTTTAGATGCTTTTGAAATTATAAATTGGATTAACAGCAAAGATGGAAATTTTCTTTGGATGCCTTCATATTCTTTCTAAATAAGACTGTATGCCGAGTTCATAAATAAATAAAATAGATATAACTCTTGCCCCAATCTGGCATACAAAAGCTAGAACTTCTTATAAAATTCTTAATCATCTCAATATTTACCTCAAATACACGGTTGCATTAGATCTGGATTTTGATTGACAAGTTATAGAATAAGAAAAAGCTTTATTTAGAATAAGAATGTTGTACAGTTGTCAATAAATTGGCTATGGATTGAGAGATATTCCGGATTTTTATCAATCTCTTTGCAAAACAACAACAATAATACGGCTAGCTTTATACTTACTTACTCTTACAAGAGCTCATATAAATTCCTTGTGTCATATTGATAGAAATCAAGTTGACGGTGATTTTTTGGATAATTCTTAGCTCGAGAATAGAACATACGCACTATAAAAATCCTTTTACGAAGCTCCAGCAATTGAAGCTTAATAGAGCCTTAAAGACTTGGATAAATAGTTTTGTCATAAAAATATTGCCTCCATCTTCCAAAACTATAAAAAAACATGTAAAAGGTTTTTTAATAGTCAGACAAAGAATGTAAAGACTTTGCCTCAAATGAAATTTCATTAAACGAAAAGAAGAAAATTTATGCAATTGCGTAACATTGCCATCATTGCCCACGTTGACCATGGGAAAACAACGCTTGTAGACGGACTTCTCAAGCAATCAGGAAACTTCCGTGATAATCAGCGTACAAGCGAACGTATGATGGATTCAAACGATATTGAGAAAGAACGCGGAATTACAATCCTAGCGAAAGTGACATCTGTTGTTTGGAAAGATACACGAATTAATATTGTTGATACACCAGGACACGCCGACTTTGGTGGAGAAGTTGAACGCATTCTAAATATGGTTGATGGAGCCATTGTACTTGTTGATGCTGCTGAAGGACCAATGCCACAAACAAAATTTGTTGTTGGCAAAGCATTGAAAGTAGGATTGCGCCCTATTGTTGCTATTAATAAAATTGACCGACCGGATGCACGCGTTGATGAAGTCATTAATGAGGTTTTTGACCTTTTCGCTGCTCTTGATGCAACCGATGAACAGCTTGATTTTCCTATTCTTTATGGATCTGGACGCGATGGATGGATGGCTGAAGCCCCTGAAGGACCAAAAGATCATGGATTAGGTCCTTTATTTGATCTTGTGACGCAGCATGTCCCTTCTCCTAGTGTAGCAGAAGGACCGTTTCGCATGATTGGAACTATTCTTGAAGCGGATCCGTTTTTGGGACGAATTATTACAGGGCGGATTCATTCTGGCTGTCTAAAACCCAATCAAAATGTCAAAGTTCTTGGACAAGATGGAAAACTTTTAGAAACTGGGCGTATTTCAAAAATTTTAGCGTTTCGTGGCTTAGAACGGCAACCTATTGAAGAAGGAAGTGCTGGTGATATTGTTGCGATTGCAGGTCTGCAAAAAGGTACCGTAGCTGATACTTTCTGTGATCCTACTGTCAATGAACCCCTTACTGCCCAACCAATTGATCCTCCTACTGTTACTATGAGTTTTCTCGTCAACGATAGTCCCCTTGCTGGAACTGAAGGCGATAAAGTAACAAGCCGTGTCATTCGTGACCGATTGTTAAAAGAAGCAGAAGGCAATGTCGCTCTTAAAATTGAAGAATCAGCCGATAAAGATTCTTTCTACGTTTCAGGACGAGGAGAATTACAGCTTGCAGTTCTCATTGAAAATATGCGCCGTGAAGGATTTGAACTTAGTGTTTCACGCCCACGTGTTGTTATGCAAAAAGATGAAAATGGAATAACTCTTGAGCCAATCGAAGAAGTTGTTATCGATGTTGATGAAGAATATTCCGGTACTGTTGTACAAAAAATGTCTGAACGTAAAGGCGAAATGGTGGAATTACGTCCTTCTGGAGGTAATCGTGTCCGCCTTGTCTTTTATGCACCAACCCGAGGACTCATTGGTTATCAATCTGAACTTTTAACGGACACACGTGGTACAGCAATTATGAATCGCCTTTTCCATGCTTATGAACCTTATAAAGGAGACATTGCTGGTCGTGTTAATGGTGTTATGATTTCAAATGACAACGGTGAATCTGTCGCTTATGCTCTTTTTAATCTTGAAGATCGTGGTCCTATGATCATCGATGCGGGTGTGAAAGTCTATCAAGGTATGATTATTGGCATCCACTCACGAGATAATGACTTAGAAGTCAATGTCTTAAAAGGGAAAAAACTCACCAATATGCGCGCTTCTGGAAAAGATGAGGCCGTAAAGTTAACGCCTCCCATTAAAATGACATTAGAACGTGCCTTATCGTGGATACAAGATGATGAACTTGTGGAGGTAACCCCTAAAAATATTCGTCTCCGCAAACTCTATCTTGATCCTAATGAACGTAAACGTTTTGAAAAAACACGTGCATCAATTTCAAGTTAATTTCATAATCTCTTTGGTAAAATATTTAATTGTATTGAGCCTCACTATATTCCAGAAAGGATGTCTCTATGAATATTAAGGAAATACCTGTAGGCAAAAATCCACCAGAAGATATTAACGTTATTGTGGAAGTCTCCCTTGGTGGGCAACCAATAAAATATGAGATGGATAAAAAGTCTGGTGCATTATTTGTTGACCGTTTTCTTCATACATCAATGGTTTATCCTGGAAATTACGGTTTTGTCCCTCATACGCTTTCAGATGATGGTGATCCTATTGATGTTCTTATCTGTAATACCCGTCCACTTATGCCTGGTTGTGTTATCAATGTTCGCCCCATCGGAGCTCTAATGATGGAAGATGATGGTGGTAAAGATGAAAAAATTATTGCCATTCCCACTACAAAATTAACAAAACGCTATATCAATATTCATGACTATACAGATCTACCCGAGATTACACTCAAACAAATTGAACATTTTTTCAAGCATTACAAAGATCTGGAACCTGGAAAATGGGCTAAAATTGAAGGATGGCGTGATAAAAACTTTGCGCATGAATTAATTAAGCAAGCTGTTGAGCGCAATAAAAAAATATAACGATTTTAATAAAATAAAGCCTATTTAAAAATAGGCTTTATTCTTTATTTTTTCTACGAGATACAATCTCTAAAGGATTGCCATATCTGCTTTAGCTCTTCTAAATGTGTTGAAAAGTGAAGTTGTTTGTAGCGAGATATTGCACCGTTTTTCAGAGAAATAGAAGAAGATGGTATTCTCCATTGCTTGGCAAGAAATTTAATGAGAGCTTTATTCGCTTTTCCATCTTCAGGAACAGCACGAAGGCGTATAACCAGATATTGTTTCTCACCATCCCTACATTCAATCCCTATTATTTTGTCAACGGACGATTTGGGAATGAGATATACAAACAAAATCAAGTTATTTTTATCAACTTGATAAAACATGTATTCGCCTCAAGTAATATTTCTATACATACATGTTTGCGTAAACGCGCCACATAAAAGTACGAATAAAATATATAATAATGAACACTACAATAGGTGAAATATCAATCGTTCCCAAATTTGGTAAAATTTTCCGGATACGGCTTAGAACGGGATTTGTAAGACGATCTAGAAAGCTTCCTATCAAAACAACAAAGCGATTGCGTGAGTTTATGATATTAAAGACATAAAGCCAAGAAAAAATGACACTAGCGATTAAAATATCAATATAAATCTCAAAAATCAAATCAATCGTTCGAAGCAATGCATAAATCATGCGTCATCCCTTTCAATCAAGGAAACAGAAGAGCGTATAGAAAACCTTCATTAAAGCAGGTCTGTGTATCAAAAAATGGTTTTATATTTCAATACTCTTTTTTCTTGAATAAAAACCAGATATCTAAATTCTTCATCTCTCTATTTAATGACGATGCAGTTAGAAAACAAATATCAAAATTAAAAATAGCACATACAATAGCAGAAACGGCAAAAAATCTGAATATCCCTTATAGGATTAATCTTAAATCTCATCGTTTTAATTATTAATATATAAAAAACAAACAAACTAAAAACGGCCTTTTAAAGGCCGCTTTTAGTTTTAAAATTATTTCTGCAAAGCAGTCAAACGATTAAGAGCACTGCTAAAACCATCTAGCTGAACAAATAAATCATTCAAAGCTGGTTCACCTGCAGCAGCAATTGTCATCGCCAACTTTAACTGTTTTCCAGAACGTAAAGCTGCTACGTGATTTTTGTCAAAAACGACAGGAACCACACAACCTGCTGGTACACAAGTCCGGATACCGGTTTCGATAACAGCTTTTCCCTCATCAACTTGTAAACGAACAGGCTTAGAAACCAAAATGCCAAAAGGAACTGTTAAATTACCAGATACAACACCCTCAGCATCGAGAGTAAGGCCCATAGCCACAACAACACGCCCCTGCTCATTCACTTCTTGACGGTGCATAAAACAAATTCTTTTCCCTTCTTGTATACCACAGTTAATAGTCCACAAACCGTAGGTTTCAGTCAAAGAAGAAGCTCCATTTGGCAATGTCGCTGCCGCATCTTTTGATGCAGGAGGTTTTGAACTTGTTGCAAATGCAACAGATGAAATACTCAAGAGAGTAAAAACTATAAGTAAATTAAATAACTTTTTCATTTTATATTCCTGTTCTTTACATAAAAGAGAAACATGTTTATTATTTATTATAATATAAAGCATCTTAATAAAAAAAGCTTTCTCGTAATCATATAGCTTTTATAATGGTCTAAGGCTACCTCGAAATTCGCTGACAACTTTCGTATAAACGTGCTTTTTAAAAGAAACAGCAATCAACGGAAGGGTTTCTAGATCAATCCATTTCCATTGATCGAATTCCGCTTTATTGCCATCTGGTGGCGGATTAATCGCAATTTCAGAAAGCTTTCCTGTAAACTGGAAAGCAAACCATTTTTGTATTTGCCCACGATATTTATTTGTTAATGTGCACCCAATAAGTTCTTGTGGAAAATCATAATGGAACCAATTTTGTGCTTCTTTAATCAACTTCACAGATCGAATACCCGTTTCTTCATAAAGTTCACGATATGCTGCATCTAATGGTTTTTCATCTTCATCAATCCCTCCTTGAGGAAGCTGCCAACGATGAGATATTTCAATATCTGCATGAATGGGCATCATTAAACGACGCCCAACCCACACTTTACCGTCATGATTAAAGATAACAATCCCAACACATTTGCGATATGGAAGAACCTTCAAATTAATACCTGCATCCATTTAATATTCCTCAAAATCGCAAGCTATAGATATCAATTCTCACTTTAACACATCCTTATTGGGATCTGGCGGAAATGCTGCATTTGCCATTTCACCTCGTAACAATTTATAAGCCTCATTCAACTGGATATCATCTTTAGGGTCTTTGGGAACAAAAGCAGCTGAACCAGATCCTTTATTACTCTCTCGTTTTCCTTTGATATGTCCTTTTAATGCAGACTCACCAACTTTTACATCATAACCCTTATATTTTTCAGGGAGTGGTTGCTCTACAATAATATCAGGCGTGATCCCTGTTCCTTGAATAGAAGTGCCAGATGGCGTGTAATAAAGTGCTGTTGTTAAGCGTAAAGCCCCATTTTCACCCAAAGGAATAATTGTTTGAACAGATCCTTTACCAAAAGACTGCGTCCCTAAAATTGTTGCACGACGATGATCTTGTAATGCACCCGCAACAATTTCAGAAGCACTTGCCGAACCACCATTAATAAGGACAATGAGCGGTTTTCCATTGATGACATCACCTGGCTTCGCATCAAATCTTATCACATCACTCTTTTTGCGCCCACGAGTCGACACAATTTCACCTTTATTGAGAAAAGCACTCGAAACATTAACAGCTTGATCTAAAAGCCCACCCGGATTAAGCCGCAAATCAAGGACGTAACCTTTTAGCTTATCTTCAGGAATTTTAGATTGGATATCTTTAATTGCTGCCAGAAGATTATTCAATGTCTGCTCAGAAAACTGGATAACTCTTAAATATCCAATATCACCCTCAACCCGATATTTCACCGCTTTTACTTTGATAATATCACGAACAATCTTCACTTCAAATGGCTTATCAACACCAGAACGAATAATTGTTAAGGTAATTGGTGTTCCAGGAGCACCTCGCATCTTATTAACAGCTTCATTCAATGTTTGACCATTCGTTTGTACATCATCAATTTTTGAAATAAGGTCTCCTGCTAGAATACCTGCTTTTGAAGCGGGAGTATCATCCATTGGTGAAACAACTTTAATTAAGTTTTTTTCCATAGTGACCTCAATACCAAGACCTCCGAACTCTCCTTTCGTAGAATCCCGCATATCCTTGGCTTCTTCAGCATTCAAATAAGATGAATGAGGGTCCAGTGATGTGAGCATGCCATTGATAGCATTTTCAATAAGCTTTTTATCATCTGGAACTGTAACGTATTGCATACGCACACGCTCAAAAACATCGCCAAATATAGCTAGCTTTTTATATGCATTATCTTCATTATTCGCAGCAACAGACTGCACCATAATCATTGAACAGGCGCCGAGCAATACCCCAGCGACCAAAAGAATAACTTTACGAATCATTTTGGCTCCTTCTTATTTTTTCAGTCTGCCACCAAGGAGTTGGATTTACAGGTTTTCCCTGCTTTCTAAACTCAATGTAAAGCATTGGAGAAGTTTTTCCTATATCCAATGCAACACTGTTTGAAATAAATTGCATCTCCATTATACCCAGAGGCTCACCTGAAAGAACAAATTGCCCCTGTTTTACATTAATTCTCGACATTCCAGTAAGAATGATATGATAACCATTTCCAACATTGAGAATGATTAACTGTCCATAAGAACGAAATGGCCCTGCAAAAGCAACAAAAGCATCCACAGGTGATACAACAACAGCTCCTGCCTCTGTTTCTATCGTTTCACCAAAGCGCGTAATCTGCGAACTTTTGTTAGAGTGATGTATTCTTTTTCCTGAAACAGGAAAAAGTAAAGAACCTTTTCGGCTTTCAAAATTGGACTGTTCTAACAATTGCAAACTTTTCCGTACCTGTACTGATGCATCAGAGTTAAGTTTTGACTGACGATCGAGCTCTAAAATCAATTCTTCCAAAGACTGCGCTTTTTTAGCAAGAGCAATATTTTTTTGTTGCTGTTCTGTAAGTTCTTTTTCTGATTTTTTTTGTAGTTTGTTTTTTTGGTCTAATAAAAGCTCTAGACGTTTTCGCTGCTCTGCTTGATTTTGCAGTTTTGTCTTTAATGCCTTATATTCCGTAGTAATGGAATTACTCAAATTGGTCAACTCCTTGAGTTTTTCTGTTAAATCTCGTGTTTTCTCCTGCATCTGAGGAATAACAGTACCTAATAAAACAGAGCTACGTATAGAAGCCAACGCGTCCTCTGGCTGTATCATAAGAGCAGGAGGCGGATTCAATCCCATACGCTCCAAAATTGCAAGAACTTCCGCAAATTCAGCACGACGATTTTTTAAACTTTGATAGACTTGTACCCGCTTTTCTATCATTTTTTTAAGCTTTTCTTCCCTTTTAGCAATATCATCTGCTACTATACGTTCTTCTTTAGCCGCTTTTATGAGTGCATCACTCAAAACACGTTGATCTTTTTTTAAATGCTCAACTTGATGCATAAGAAAAGCAACACGCTCACGCGAAAGTGAAATATTTTGGCGAATTTCTCCCAATTCTTTATGTACTTCCGTACTCCTCATTGTATCTTCCGCACGCGATACAGAAAAGCAAAAAAACATACTCAAGAGCAGAATGACAAATATGACGCACTCCTCATATAAATATAGCATCTTTCTATGAAGAAGCTTTTTCATTTGCAAAAACCATGACACCTCATCGTATACATTAGAGATGCTTTAAATGGTGTCAGCTAAAACAATATTAATAAGTGCTAAAAATTGCACAAAAATATTAAAAACGATGATACGGATGATTATTTTCAATTGTTACAGCGCGGTAAAGTTGTTCTGTAAGAAGAATACGTGCAATTTGATGTGGCCACGTCATCAAACCAAAAGATAAAAGAAAATCAGCACGCTTCTTTATTTGTTCATTATGCCCATCAGGTCCTCCCAAAGCAATGACGACATCTCGAATGCCCTCATCACGATAACACCTCAATTTTTCAGAAAAAGAAATTGACGAAATCGATTCTCCACGCTCATCTAACACAATTAATCGACATTTTTCAGGTAAAAATTCAATAAGTTTTCTGCCCTCTTCCTCCATACGTTGACAAACTGTTTGAGCACGACTTTCTGGTATCTCTTGTAACTTTTTTAAATGAAAGCCTACATCTCCAGAAATTTTAGAAAAACGATCCAAATAATGCTGAACTAATTTTTGCTCCGCCCCACTTTTCATACGACCAACCGCAAAAATAGAAATTTGCATTTTAATGATCTCCGAAGAGAAGCAAAGCCGTATCGTTTAAATCCGGCGTCATCCATATTTTTTCTAAATTATAAAAAAGACGAATTTCTGGACGAAAAAGATGAGTGATAATATCACCTGTATCAATCAATACCCAGTCACCTCCAGCAAGCCCTTCTACACGCGCAAACCCCTGCCCACTATCTCTCCAAGTATGTAATAAATGATCAGCAACAGACGATACATGACGCTGCGAATTTGCTGAAGCTATGACCATATAATCAGCCAAAGATGACTTCCCTCGAATATCAATAGCAACAATATCTTCTGCTTTTGTATCTTCTAAACTTTTGAGAATAACTTCAAGACTCTCACTAACAGAAAAAACTTTTTTTTCTTTTGAAGGCATAATATCGTAAGAGTGTTTGTGTGCAACGTTTTTCAGATCAATATCCTTTCTTATCGTTGTGGAATCTAAAAAAGAGACTTCTCTGAAGAGAAGCAGAATCTTATGAAATGTTCAAGAAAAATCATTCTTCTTCAAACGAAGGTTTGTTGAAGATTGAAAAGATAAAGGTCCATGCAAATAAGTCCAAACTGGTGGCTTGATAAAAGGTAATCGCTTACTTTCTCTCTCATCCAAACGAAAACGGCGATAAATATGTGCCATAGGAGAAGAAAGTGCTGACCGATTGCCTAAAGGACGATCAATAATCGCAATAGGAAGCATAGAGACGATATCATGCCATCGATACCATTGATGTATCGTCGCAAAACTATCTGCCCCCATAATCCATACAAAATTTACGCCACTGTAATGGGTAAGAATATGAAAAATCGTATCTACTGATACTTTGCTCCCTATAGCCTGTTCAAAACCTGTTAAGCGAATTTTTGGATGGTCAATAAGTTTAAAACTTAATTGCATTCTATCCTCTAAAGAGGGCAACTGTGTACAATCCTTTAAAGGATTTCCTGGAGTGATCATCCACCATAACTGATCAAGATGCAAACGCCGAATGGCAATTTTTGCAACAAGAAGATGCCCCGCATGCGGTGGATTAAAGGAACCACCAAAAAGACCCACAACATTAGATCTTTCAACATGTGGCATACAATTTTTCCATGGAAAAAATGGTGTTCTCAAGCTCTAACCTGACCATTTCCTTTAACGTGATATTGAAATGATGTTAGCTGTCCAACACCTATGGGACCACGTGCATGCATTTTTCCTGTTGCGATACCAATTTCCATTCCAAAACCAAATTCACCTCCATCAGCAAATTGTGTAGATGCATTGTGTAATAAAATAGCTGAATCTAAATGATTAAAAAAATTCTTCACCACTTCCAAATCCTCAGCAATAATCGATTCCGTATGTCCTGATGAATAACGCTTGATATGAGAAATGGCTCCCTCAACACCCTCAACCGTTTTAACAGAAAGAATAGCATCAAGATATTCATGCGACCAATCTTCTTCAGAAGCTAATTTGACATCTGGCATAAGAAAAACAATATCTTCTGTGGCACGAATTTCACACCCCTTTTCCTGTAAAGCAGTTAAAACAGGAAGAAATTTTTTTAATGCTTGGCCGTCAATGAGAACCGTCTCAACAGCACCGCATATCCCTGTCCGCCGCAGCTTTGCATTTAAAACAATATTGCGTGCCATATCTAAATCTGCCGATTTATCAATATAAATATGACAAAGTCCCTCCAAATGAGCAAAAATTGGAACACGTGCATCAGACTGAACGCGGGCAACAAGGCTCTTTCCACCACGTGGTACGATCACATCAATCGCTCCATCCAATCCTTTGAGCATTTCCCCAACGGCAGCACGATCTGTCGTTCCAACCATTTGGATAGCATCTTTGGGTAAACCAGAGCGCTCTAAACCTTGTACCAAAGCTAAATGAAGAGCATGAGAAGAATGAAAGCTATCCGAACCACCGCGCAAAATCGCAGCATTACCTGCTTTTAAGCACAAAGAACTCGCATCAACTGTAACATTGGGACGACTTTCATAAATAATGCCAATCACACCAAGAGGTGTTCGTACACGACTTATATGAAGCCCATTTGGACGCATCCATTCATCCATCACTTGTCCAACAGGATCAGATAAACGAGCAACTTGGCGAACACTGTCTATCATTGCACGTAAACGCAAATCATCTAATTTTAGCCGATCAATCATTGCAGCTTTCAAATTATTCTGAGCAGCATTCTCTAAATCTTGACAATTCGCCCGTAAAATTTCATCTGACTGAGCCTCTAAACTTAAAGCGATCATTTCTAATGCATTGTTCTTTTGCTCAGAAGAAGCAACAGCCAATGCTGCAGCGGCATAGCGTGCTTTTTGTCCCATATCTTTCATTTTTTCTTCTAAAGTCATCGTAACATCCACTCTGCCAAAACAATAAAAACAAAAGTAACTTTTTTAAACAGAATTGATCAAGAAACGTACAATCATATCATTACGATGCACCATAGCAGAGCGCGCCTCATACCCAAGAATAGCTTCGATTTCTTCACTTTTATGTCCTATAATGCGTACAGCCTCATCTTTGTCATAGCTTACAAGTCCACGCGCAATCTCAACTCCATCTGTACCAACAATTGCAACCGTATCCCCACGCTGGAAATTTCCCTCAACGCCAATAACCCCTGCAGCTAATAATGATTTTCCTGATTCAAGAGCCCTAATGGCTCCTTGATCAATCGTCAAAACACCAGATGGATCTAAATGACCAGAAATCCATGTTTTCCAAGCATTGACAGATTTCTTACTTGCCGCAAAAAAACTCTTGCGTTCACCTTTGTCAATTGCAGCAAGAGGATTCATACGCTTGCCTGAGGTGATAATCATCGCCGTTCCAGCAGCATTAGCTATTTTTCCGGCTTCAAGCTTAGTCTTCATTCCTCCCCGTGAAAACTCTGAAGCAGCAACATCTGCCATTTTTTCGATATCATGCGTAATGGATGCAACAAAAGGTATAAATTCAGCCGTAGGATCACTATGGGGAGACTTTGTATAAAGACCATCAATATCGGATAAAAGTATTAAAAGATCTGCCCTCACCATTGTTGCCACACGTGCAGCTAAACGATCATTATCACCATAACGAATTTCAGTTGTTGCAACAGTATCATTCTCATTAATAACAGGCACAGCTCCCAAATATAAAAGCGTCTCAATCGTTGCACGGGCATTGAGATAACGCCTTCGCTCCTCCGTATCAAATAAAGTGAGCAAAATTTGGCCTGTTTTGAGCCCATGTTGAGCAAGCGCATCACCATAGGTTTTTGCTAACTCAATTTGCCCCAAAGCAGCACATGCCTGGCTTTCTTCCAATTTCAAAGCCCCCTTAGGAAGCTGTAGCAATGTCCTTCCTAAAGCAATAGCACCTGAAGACACCAATAATATCTCTACGCCTCCTTTGTGTAATTCAACAACATCATTGATCAAGCTTTTAAGCCATTCAACCCGTAAACCTGCCTGAGGATCAACCAAAAGGGCAGATCCAATCTTGACCACAATACGTTTATAGTGTGTAAGTTTTTGCGATCCAACAGCCATCTCAATCAACCTTGCTATCCCCACTGATCTCCTCTTTGCGTGACATTTCAATAATATGTGCACCAGCACGCAGCACATTTTCTAAACCTTCGCGGCTAACCGCAGAAAACATCATAACTGGTTGATCCGCTGCTCTTTGCAAAGCTTCCCGTTTAGCTTCACGCTCTTCAATTGTCAGAGTATCTATCTGGCTTAAAGCAACAATTTCAGTTTTATCACTTAGATTATTTCCATATGCCTCAAGTTCATGACGCACAATTTGATATGCTTTTGCTACATCTTCTTCTTGAGAAGAAATTAGATGAAGCAGTACGCGACAACGTTCCACATGTCCTAAAAAACGATCTCCAATTCCCACACCTTCATGCGCTCCTTCAATTAATCCTGGAATATCAGCCAAAACAAATTCACGACCATCAATACGTACAACACCAAGATGAGGATGTAGAGTGGTAAAAGGATAATCTGCAACTTTTGGTTTTGCAGCCGTTACAGAAGCTAAAAAAGTTGATTTTCCAGCATTTGGTAAACCAACAAGCCCCGCATCAGCAATTAACTTCAAACGAAGCCATATTGCACGCTCTTCTCCAGCCAAACCTGGATTTGCACGACGCGGTGCCCGATTTGTCGATGTTGTAAAGTGAAGATTGCCAAAACCGCCATTCCCTCCTTTTGCAAGGCGATAGCGCTGTCCCACTTCCGTTAAATCACATATTAACGTTGTATTATCTTCTTCAAAAATTTGCGTCCCAACCGGAACTTTAAGGATGACATCATTACCCTTTTCACCCGTCATATTACGCCCCTTGCCATGCCCCCCTGTTTTTGCTTTAAAATGCTGTTGGTAGCGATAATCAATCAGCGTGTTAAGCCCATCAACAACAAGAGCCCAAACATCACCACCCCGTCCTCCATTTCCCCCATCAGGTCCCCCAAATTCTATGAATTTTTCACGACGAAATGATACTGCTCCAGAACCTCCATTACCAGAACGAATATAAACTTTAGCTTGATCAAGAAATTTCATTGGAAACACTCACTGAGGAATCAATCTCTTTACCTCTATAGGCAATACATTAGTTTTACCAGTTTTTCATCATTGATAACAGAAAAACTGTCACTATCGCCGATAACTCTTTGAGAAAAAAATCATCACATCTAAATAGGTTAAGTAAAGTTAAGTCTTCTTAAAAGAAGGCGCTATTCTTGTATTTTTGTTTTTCCCTTAAATTCAAGTGCTAGAAGATAAAGCTCTACTGATTCTGATCGGCTTGCGGGTGGTTTAACATGATAGACTTTTTTAAAATGCTGTTTTAGTATCGTAAGAAGAGTGTTTTCTGCTCCTCCTTGAAAAGCCTTTGCTAAAAAATGTCCCCCAGGCTTAAGAACCGAAAGAGCAAAATCAGCCGCAACTTCACATAAATAAATCGTTCTTAAATGATCCGTCTGACGATGACCTGTTGTTGGCGCTGCCATATCAGAAAGAACCACATCCGGTTTTGTCCCTAAAGTTTCAATTAATTTCTGCGGTGCATCTGTATGCAAAAAATCCATTTCCAACATGGCAACTCTAGGTAATGGATCAACATGTAAATAATCAATACCAACAACGCTAGGATCCTCATCACTTGACCCTACTATACGCTCAACCACCTGACACCAGCCCCCAGGTGCTGCTCCTAGATCAATAACCTTTTGACCTTTTTTCAAAAACCTATAGCGCTCATTAATTTCAATGAGTTTATAAGCCGCACGCGAACGATACCCATCTACTTTTGATTGATGGACATAAGGATCATTCAGATGCCTCTCTAACCATCGTCGTGATGAAGCTTTAATGGTTCCTGCTTTCTTTTTTACGCGCTGATATAATTCATGTGACCCTGAACCTCCATAGCCACCTCTCGGTGTTTTTGTTGTTTTTTTCATCGTTATTCATTGTCTCCATATTTAATTCTCTAACGCTTGAAATCTCTGCTCTTTCTACGACGACACCATACCCCATCGCGTAACATTAGCTCTATCAAAATTCCTTCCTTTAATCCACGATCAGCAACTCTTAAACGCTGACTTGGCCAAACTTCCCGAATAACATCTAAAATTGCACAACCAGCTAAAACTAAATCTGCTCTCTCGTGCCCAATAAAAGGACTTATGACACGTTTTTCTATATCCCATGATAATAGACGTTGTGTCATAAGTGTAATGTCTGCATCCTTCATCCAAATGCCATCCACTTTTTTCCTATCATAACGCTCTAAATTAAGATACATTCCTGCTAAAGTCGTAACTGTACCAGAGGTTCCCAAAAGATGAAACTTCGAACCTTGTGCTAACTCTCCTAATTTATGACGATCTGAAAAATTATTTAATAACCCTCGCACATAGCTTTTCATTTTTTCAAAATCGTCTAAGCTAATATCATTCCCTCCAAAACGTTCAGCAAGCGTAACAACACCAACAGGAAGAGAAGTCCAAGCGATAATTTGTCTAGCTAACCGAAAAGAACGCTTTTGAGAAACATCAAGTAGCACAATTTCTGATGACCCTCCTCCAATATCAAAAAGCACAATTGCGTCAGTATTTGGTTCAACAAGTGTACTACACCCTGTAACAGCAAAACGCGCTTCTGTTCGCCGATCAACAATTTCCAATTCAAGACCTGTCTCCTCCAAAACACGCTGAATAAAATGTCTACCATTTTCTGCAGAACGACAAGCTTCCGTTGCAATCAAGCGATAACGCTTAATATGCCTTTGTTTTAGCTTTAAATGACAAATCTTTAATGCCTCAATCGCACGATCCATAGCTTGTGTATTAAGAAAACCGTTATTTATTAAACCTTCTCCCAATCGTACAATACGAGAAAAAGCATCAACAACACGAAAATATCCAGGTTTACTGGGAGATGCGATAAGAAGACGACAATTATTTGTTCCGAGATCAAGTGCCGCATAAAGAGGTGGAGATTTTACTGAATGGAACCGTCGAAGAAAAGGTGCTTTGAGTTTTTTTGTTTTTTGAGCACCTATCATTATCTGATTATGAAACTCAAAAGCTGCCTCAGATTGAACAAAAACCTGTTTCTGTTCATAATGTTTTTTTCTCTGTTGTCTCTTTATATCAACAAGGACAGAGTATGCCTCTGTTCGTGACAATGCAGAAAGATTATTTGTATTACTACTGCACTGATCATACAACTGATCTGCTTTGGTATCGTATATTTCTCCTCGCTTTAACTCTTTTGAACCATAATTTAACGGGGTCATGTCCCTTATCCCTTGAGCGTTCCCCCAATAAATAAACGCGAAAACTCTTCTGCTCATTCCTAAATAAAGCAATAATGCAGCATCAAATGATATATACAAGAAATCATTCTTTCTTTTTCTATCATTAAAATTTTCTACACTAACATCATTCAGATTTTTGTATAATCTTTCGGTTGTTTCCGTGAAATCATGCATCTCTTTATGAACTTAAAACTATAAATTAATCGTTTACGTTCACATCAATTTTTATAAATTATGCTCTTTTCTTGATACCATTTACACGGAGCACACATCTATTGTAACAAACCTACACTATCATACTATTTGCTGACTTTTAAGGTTACAACAACCTATACATTAGTACGGTTTATAAGAAAAAAAAATTTTTTCGTTATCCACACACAAACCACGTTTGTTATATGCAATGAAATGGCTTTGATTATGCTGGAATAAAAGTTCCGTAGTACTACAAAATGCAATTACAATAGCTGTTATTTCGTGAATACCAATAAAAACTATCGTTCAAAAAAACTCTAGAATTATAAAATTTATCTGAAAAATATTAATGCTTAATCAGACCGCATTAAAAATCCATTTGAAGCTTAAAAAAAGAATTTAGTCTACTCATTATTGTAAGGAAGAAATCGAGTATTTCTAATCTTTTTTACTTTTAATAACTAACGAAATCACTCTTTAAGCATTATAGGAAACACTAACTTGATTTTCTATTACATATAAAGAACTTACTGTGACTTTATATTCATAAAACTCTCACTCTTTCCAATAAATCACCTCGATATCATATTATATAAAACTTCTTACTTATCTGACCTTATAATTTACACTCAAAAATATAATACAACAATTTATGGAAAAATGACTCTTGTTAAAAATACTCGATGGATTCTAAGGACGGAAAGAATTAAGTGCCGCATTTAACCCTTTAAATGGTACAGTAAAAGAAAATACCTTACCTTCTTTAGTTTTATAGGAAATACGTACCTTATTGTTCTGCTCTATTTGTTTAGTCAAAACCGGCCCTACAGGTGATTGTGCCAAACAAACCGTTTCATTACATTGCGTATAATTAATAAGAACAGGTTTTTTAACATCTTTTACAAACATTTGAATCGGAACATTTATATCAGAATTTGGCAATGTTCGAAAAAGCATCACTGCTTGACCACTTGTCGTAGAAACAAGAGACCAACTAAAAATGGTATTTCCTTCTTGATCATGAACCGTCTGTGTCACATTACATATACCTTGCTTATGTTTAAGCTTTTGTTTTTCGTCACAAATCAAAGTCCAATCATAAAATTGCATAATAATTCGACGTGTTTCGCCAGGTTCTCCCTTAGGTATCGATAAGTGCGGTGGATGCACTGTATAAATATTATTATTCTCGTTGGCAAAGCTTTCGCTCTTGCCTATTAAGGCAAGAGCAAACAGCAGAACCTTTACTAACATACTTCTCGTTTTTACAATAACAGCCATTTTTTCTATTATCATCTCAACCTCAGAGTAATTCCAGCGCCTATTCCCCAATGACCTCCAGCACTTGTCACAGATACATTCGAGCGAATATTTCCATCTTCAGATGTATAACCAGCACCAAGAGCAAGTGCAGATTGACTGCGCCATAAACCACTCCCAAATGAAACACTTAAAGATCCTGGTATATCATAGTAACGTAAGTTGGACACCGCTAGACCAATAGCAGCAGCTTGTCTTGCTTCTTTCCGAACATCCTGAATAGCATAATTCAACGTCTCAAATTTCATATCC
>NZ_JBHIOH010000083.1:0-1244 GCF_042195375.1 Bartonella sp. CL100XZDX
ATAAAAAGTTGAAAATTCGTTAAAGAGGAATTTCATGAAATTTACAGTTTTCGCGCAACTTTTCAATAAAGTTGATCAGATAACAAAAACGTATGTCACGGACATTTCCTCAAAAACAATAGCTACAATTACACCCTTTGTATCAATCAGTCTCACAATCGCTTTCATCATCTATGGTTGGCTCATCATCCGGGGCGCTATAGATATGCCTCTCTCCGGATTTGTAAATCGTTTCCTACGAATAAGTATTATTACTTCAATAGCCCTTACCACAGGACTTTATCAGAGTGAAATTGCGGATTTAATAACACAAATGCCCTATGAGTTATCAAAAGCACTCATAACAAATCCACTCAATGATACACAATTAATGAATTTACTTGATACAGCAGCAACCAAAGGATTCCAATATGCAGGCCGTCTTTTCCAAGAAACCGTCTTCTTCGAAGCCAATGGGCTGCTTTACAGTCTCTTAGGCATCATCATCTTGCTGGCAACAAGCTTCGTAGTAGCAATCGGCGGTGGTCTCGTGCTACTGACAAAACTCGCTATTACACTTCTCGTCGGATGGGGACCTCTCTTCATCGTTGCTTTGCTCTGGCAACCAACTCATCGTCTTTTCGAGCAATGGATAATCCAAGTCGTGAATTATATAATCCTCTTTTTACTCTTAGCCACTGTATTTAATCTGATGATGAATATCTTTGCAAACTATTTGAGCGACATGAAACTCGATTACAACCAGAATATAAGCTTCATGTTTGGGGGAGCTCTCATCTTGTCCATTATATCCATCATGCTGTTACTCAAACTATCAAGCATTGCCAATTCTCTCGCAAAAGGCATTACATTCGGACATCTATGGAGACATAGAAACTAGATGAGATAGAAAGCAATGGTTCCCGTAACAGACGCCCTTAATGCCCATATGACAAAATAACAAGAATATCCAATCCTAAAGTAAAAAATATTCGCACTGAAATTGAGCTGTTTTTATAAATTAAAATGGAATAAAAAAGTAAAATAATTACACACAACGTACTTTACTTTATGTTCAAAATAATAATAATGACAACAAATATCAGGATGTATATAACAATAAAAAAGAGTCATATTAAAATGAAGTCGATCATTCTTGTAATTTTGATTGCAAACCTTTTATCGGCTTGTGTATTAGCACCAAAGCTAAAACAGCCAAATGATAGGAACCGGGTGCCTATTAATAAAACAATCCCTGCCGAAAT
>NZ_JBHIOH010000084.1:0-2310 GCF_042195375.1 Bartonella sp. CL100XZDX
ATCGGCATCGGGCGCCGTGCCAACAATCCCGATAACGGCAGACTGAACCGCGCGAAGGGGGCGGGTGCCGTCGTCAACCTCAACGACTTCAACACCGTGTAGAAAACCTATTGCCATACTTTATGCTCCTTTAAATGAGGGGTGAATGAAAATGAATGGGAAAAATGAGGGTTGGATTTGAAATCGCACCCTTTAAAACAGCAAATCATAAGGATTTTGGTTCACTCGCATTTCAAATGCGAGTGAACAGTAAAGGGTAGCATTTCAAATGCGATCCTTTGAAAACAACAATATGTAAAATAATTTTTTAAAAGCATATTGACACTAATAAACCCTCATGTTATTCGAATCACAAGTGCTAGAAACACTAAACCATTAGCGGATAGGTCACGTAAGATCTCTCCCATGCATTTAAAATACTGATTGTCTTTTATGCTATTATTGGCATATAACGATTTTGTCGGGTGTAGCTATGCTATACAATACCTTCTCACGAGGGGAAGACATAGCGACGGACTAATGGCCGTGTTTCTAACGCCCGGCACCCTTGGGGGTGTCAATAGAGACATTAAAACCATTAGGAGTTCATCATGAACAATTTAGTGACAATCAGCAATGCTGGTATTGCTGTTACAACTTCTTTAAAAATTGCAGAGGGTGTGGGTAATACGCATAAAACAGTTATACAGTTAGTACGCAATAATCGTAAGGATTTTGAAGAGTTTGGTTCACTTGGATTTGAAATCCAAGTGAGTAAAAGAGACGGTAAAGGTGGTCAAAAGAGAGAAGTTGCTATCCTCAATGAACCACAAGCAACTTTACTCATGACCTATATGCGTAACAATGATACGGTGCGTGCATTCAAAAAAGCACTCGTCAAAGCTTTCTATGATTTAAAAAACCAATTAATTGATAATGACCGTGATACACGCTTTGATTTTCCAAGCAACTGGGATGAAATGGGACCTACTGAAAAAGCTGTTTATATTTATGGACCGCTTCACATGCATCTTGTTAAAGCTTTTACATTAGCAGAAGAGAGCAAACATTATAAAACGCTTGTTGAAGAAGCCAAGCGAGTTTTAGTAAGCCCTGTTGTAAAAGTAGCTTAAGTTAAAAACATGATTTTATCTCCTCGTCTTTGAGGCGGGGAGGTGGTTAATGGCTCTGTTCCATTTGTATATCCACTTTATTAGCTGTTAATGTTGGAATAGAAGAGACATCAATGTCCCTCAAGGCATGCCATGTATCATAATTGGCTTGAAGCTGTAGCCAAAGGGCTGGTCCATTTCCTAACAATTTACCAATGCGAGCTGCTGTTACGGCTGTGACTGGACGTTCTCCTTTAAGGATACCGTGCAAGTGCTGGCGTGATATTTGAAGAATCCTAGCAATTTCGGTTTTGCTTGCATTTAAATGTTCTAAGGATTCAGCTAAAATTTCTCCTGGATGAGAAGGACAACGATTAGGATTACGTGTGGTCATGGATAGTTTCCTTTACAAATCTTAAAACCTTCAGTGGTATTGCTCTAGATCAACATGGTAAACGTGTCTGTCTTTAAATTCAAAAGTGATACACCAAGGACCATTGATATGAATTGTGTAGCGAGTTGGAGTAAAGCCTTTAAGCATATGAAAATTATAACCTGGTACATTGATATCACTAACTTGAGAAGCAGCGTCAAGGGCATCAAGACGGCGAATAATACGCTGTTGAAGCCTGCTATCAATCTTACTTTTTCCTGTTTCCCAGAGAGATTGGAGGTCTTTATTTTTAAATGTTTTGATCATAGCAAACTCAACAACTTTATTTTAAGTAAGATGTAATGTATTAAGTGACAATTGTCAACAAAAATGTTACAATTTAATATGATTGATGCCAACACTGTGGAACTACAAGAATTTAAGAAATGAATATCAAACCAATTCGTGCTGAGAGGGAGTACCAAGAAGCTTTAGAAATTGTGTCTGCAATGTTTGATAAGCAGCCAGAAGTTAATACTCCAGAATTTGATAGAATGAAAACTCTTGTTTTGTTAATTGAAGCTTATGAAACAGAACACTATCCTGTTTCTCCACCTCATGCGTAAAGAGAAGAATAGGTGCATGGAGGGGATAAATTTGCACGTTAACATCAAGGATTTTACAAACATACCAACGGCTGTCTGATCAAATATTGCTAAAAACTTAGATCCCTTGCCATTCTTAATAAAGTGAATACGAAGTTTAAATTCTATTGTCATTTTGCTCTCCAAATTAATGAAGAGACCATAACAATCATCTCACTCTCTCATAAGACTGACACTGTCA
>NZ_JBHIOH010000085.1:0-2512 GCF_042195375.1 Bartonella sp. CL100XZDX
TTGCAAAGCTCTTTAACACTTTGCAATACGTTGAATTTTATCGGGAATGGATTTCTATGTTGTGTAGAGAATTTTATTTCAAAACATTCTATTGGGAAGAAAGGTTATTTATCTCGATAAATTCTACGTGTATAGATATTAATATTTTATATTTCAATTTATGTGTATAAAAAAGTAATAAATTTGTTTGTTGCAAAAGACAGGTGTAACGAATAAAGCAAAATTTAGTGTTTCTGAAAAAATGGGGGACTTTAAAATGTTTTAGTGAAAAAACTATTTTATGCAGATACGTGGGGAAACATCACGCTACTCTTCTTATACCTCAGTACACTCCTTATGACTTAAAATATGATAATCTATAGGTTCGAAGCTGTTATTTGATACGGAGTTATAATAAAGTTCGAATTTTCTTCTGAAAAAGGGTGAAAGTGGTTACTAAAAAATTTATTCAGAATCATCGAAATATTAAATTGTCTTGAGGTTTTTGAAGCAATTAGAGTAGCGCTTTGATGATACTTTTTAGAAAATAGCAAGAAGAAACTTGAAGAAGAAATCTTTTTGATGAAGCAAAGAAGAATTTTGGCCTGATATGCTCTGAATTGTAAGTGCCGTGATGTCGCGTGCTATGGTGCGTGATAGCTTTATTTTAATCAGATCGTTTTGCGTTGCATATGTTCATTTGTCCTATACGTGTTCGGGGAGGGTGAGCTTTTGAAAAGTGGTTGCTGCTCTTGGAAGTTTTGATGTTTTACCTCTAGGAGGCGTGTTTTCTAAGCATGATCTTATCATTTTTGCATGTTGTCAGATGGGGAAGTTATACAATAACTTTAAATCTTAAAAGGAAAATTCTATGAACGTGAAAAGAAAAATATTGAAAAAGGGCAGTTCTTTTGTTTCTGCTGTTCTTGCAATGGGGATGTTTGTGCAACAAGTTTCAGCGAAAACACCTGCTGATACGCTTGTGATGGCTTGGAATCTTGATACAATAAGTACATTTGATCCCGCACAAATCAATGATCGTTATGGTAATGAAGTTCTTGTCAATGTTTGTGATAATTTAGTCGTTTCTGCTACAGATGATGCTGCTAAAATGGTTCCTTCGTTAGCAAAGAGTTGGGATGTTTCAAGTGATGATCAGAGTACTGTGATTACTTTTCATTTGCGTGATGGTTTGAAGTTCAACGATGGTCGTCATGCGAACGCTAATGATCTGATTTGGAGCATGAAGCGGGTTGTTCAATTGAAGATGGCTACTGCGGCGACATTTAATGAATATGGGATTACAGAACAAAACGTTGATGAGGCTTTTCAAGCACCGGATGGCAAATCGGTGGTGATGAAATTTGATAAACCTTATCCAGCAGAGCTTATTCTTAGCCATTTTGCCACTAGTCGTACTCTTGCTTTGCTTGATCGTGAGACACTCATGAAACACGAAAAAAATGGTGATATGGGAAACCGGTATTTGGCAAGTCATTCTGCTTGTGTTGGTCCTTATCAGCTAGAGAGTTGGCGTCCTGGAGAAGGGATTTTGTTGCGTGCAAGCTCCAATTATTGGGGGGAGGCGCCTAAATTGAAGAAGATTTTAATTCGCCATGTTGCGGAACCTGGAACACAACGTTTATTGTTGCAAAAACACGATATCGATGTTGCACGTAATCTGATGCCAGAGGATTTGGCAGATCTCCAAGCAACAACGGATATTAAAGTTGAAAGAGTGTTAGAGCCATCCGTGATCATATGGGGGTTCAATGTGACAAATCCAATTTTTGCCAATGAAAAAGTACGTTTAGCGATGCGCTATCTTATTGACTATGAAGGACTCGGTAAGACTCTTCTCAAAGATGTTGGTATTCCACGTGCAAGTTTTATTCCTCTTGGTAATCTTGGGGCTTTGGATGAAAAAGAAGGACAACCCTTTAAACTTGATCTCCCAAAAGCAAAGCAACTTTTAACGGAAGCCGGTTACCCAGATGGCTTTGAGGCCAGTATTTTTGCCGGTGCCTCTCCTTATCCTTTTGCTTTGCCTATTGCTCAGTCCCTCCAAGACAATGCAAAAAAGGTGGGGGTGCGTTTTAAAATTGAACGTTTCGTAGGCACGCAGTTATTTTCAAAACTATCTGCACGTACTTTTGATACGATTTTTTTCGGATGGAATAATGATTCTGCGGATCCCCATACAATGGCTTCACGTCTTATTTACAATCCTGATAATCGGTTTGAGGCTAAAAATACAGGCTATGCGAGTTGGTGCCATGGGTATTTGGATGAAACTATGAATCAAAAGGTTCAAGATGCGTTGTTTCAAAAAGATCCAAAAAAACGGGCGCAAATGTATGCTGATTTGCAACGTGAATTTATGCAGAAAGGACCTTATGCTTTTATCTATCAGACGTATCACACGATAGCGATGACACCTGATGTTAAAAAATGGGTTTGGAATAGTGCACCACGTATTTTTTATAGTGCAATTGAAAAATAAGAAGGATCAGGTTTATAAAATATAAAAAAC
>NZ_JBHIOH010000086.1:0-10294 GCF_042195375.1 Bartonella sp. CL100XZDX
CAAGGCGGTAGTTTATGATCATGCTGTTATCAGTGGCGCTGCTAAAATTTATGGCAAGGTTTATGGGAATGCTAGCGTGGGGTGCCATGCCAAGATTAAAGGCTGTGTTGATGGCAATGCAAAAATCTCTGGTTATTTCATGGTCATAGATAATGTCTATGGCAATGCAAGGTTAAAAAGACATAGTGATCTTTATTGGGTTCCCATAAATTGTGAGGTTTATGAAAACGATACCGTTGTAAAGATTATTGAAAATAACGCTGCGTAAATAATGCGCGGGCGCGGCGGGGGCGCCTGCTTTCCAACCCAATTTTTCCATTTCAAATTTTAGAAAACGTTTATCACATTAGATTGTGAGGGTATCTCTATGTGTAAAAAATATGAATTAACCAGTGAAATCAAAAAAATCAAACATGCTCTTACTCGAAATATTATAAACCTTTATCGCATTAAAGCTTTAAAAGATTTTGATGATATAAAGGCGGGGTCTTTAGGCGGCTTTATTGAAAAGGAAGTTAACCTATCCCATGATGGCAATTGCTGGGTCTATGATGAGACTTGTGTCTACGGTCATGCAAGGGTGTATGAAAATGCAAAAATACGCCATTTTTCTCAAGTCTGTGGTCAAGTTTATGGCAATGCTGAAGTCTATGGAAAGGCTTTTATCTCTCAATATGCTAAAGTTTATGACCATGCTTTTGTCTATGGCAATGCTCATGTTTATGGCAATGTTTATGGGTATGCTCATGTGAATGGTAGTGCCCGCATTCTTGCTGATGCTCATATTTATGACCATGCGCATGTTTCTTATGATGCTACGGTTTTTAGTTATGCACGCGTTTATGGTCATGCCAAGGTTTCTGGCTTGGCTTGTATTTATAGCCATGCAAAAATTTATAATTATGCTGTTATTAATGGTCGTGCAAAAATTTATGGCAAGGTTTATGGCAATGCTTGTGTGAGTGGTTCTTGTGAGATTTATGGCTCTGTTTATGGCAATGCTAAAATCTCATATTGTGCAACGATCTGGGGGCGTGCTTATGGCAATGCAAAAATCAACAAAAAAAGCAAAGTAAGGTTGGTTCCAAAAAATTGTGAGGTGTATGAAGGCGATAAGCTTATCAATATAACTGATAAAACAGAATAAAAAGAGACATGGGGGCGTGCCTTCTTTTGGTTATAAACGCATATAAAATGCATTGCTATAAACATATCATAAAAGAGAGAGTAACATAAAAAAGCCGTGTCAAGTGATATGACGCGGCTTTCAAATAGCGTTTCTTATTGATTAAAATGAATCATCCACAATGGAGTAATCAGTGCATATATACAAAACGTATCATATTGCAAGCGCTCTATGAGAGATATGAAAACTTATCAAAAGGAACGTAAATGTGCGTATGATCTTTAATCACTCATTTGAATGAGAGAGCCTATAAAACGCTTGTTATGGCTATCAAACGTATCAATCATACCCCCTCCTTTGTGAGGTGGTCATTTGAAACAAAGCACATGATCAAAATGCTTCTTTTAAAACGTTTCAATATACTGACTTTAAAATTGAGTTGAGTGAATTCAAATAACTTATATTCTAAAATCAAAACCTATCAAACAAATCAAAACGCTTGATAGCTTTAACAAAACCCGTTTTTTACAGTTGCAAAAGTTGGCTTTTAAAACAAACTCTCATAAGACAATAAGCAACCGCTTTTATCAAACGCAAGGCTTTAAAAACTGTTATAAACATCTATTTCAAACGTTTAAACGTTCATTTAGAGAGGTTCTCATAAGCGTATTTTTATTTTGCACTCAAACATAACTTTTTTGCAAATTAATCGCTCTATATTTGTGCTCTGTATTTTTAAACTATAACTTTTAAAACGTTTTTAGTACCAAATCTAAAGTAGATAGTAATTCTACTGCCATGGCATTATTTGCCTCCATTTTTTTGTGGAAGCGAATAGTTCCATTCTTAAAAACTAGTCTGCAATCTATTCATTAAAAGGCTTTTCATTTCATAAGATATAAAATACCTCTTTATCGTTTTTTTAACTTTTATTAAGCGTTTTAAAAGCGATCTTATCCTTAATCCTTTTATGCAATCTTTATAAATTAAACCTATAAGCTTATGATTGCTTCAAACGATTATTCCTTTTTAAGGTTTCGCTCAAAAAAGAGCAAAACTCATACCATTCTTTAAACGTATAATCGATAATTCCAAACGACTAAATTTTTAAATAATGTGATTTGTGCTGTGATAAAAACGTGTCATAAAATTTATAAACTGTTATAAATGATATCTGCTTTTCATTTCATTTGAATGCACACATGCGTTATAACATTTACATCATGATTTGCTTTTTATGGTCTATTCATACATGGCAATTGTTTATAAAAAATGGTCAAATGAATCACGTATAAAAGTGTGGATTCTTAAGTGGATTCATATAAAATAATTTCACACAACCTATTGACTTTATTGTATTTTTTAGTATTATATCTTATATGACCGACACTAAGTGCGAAAGTGTTCTCTTATGACGATAAACATCTCGCTTTACAGGTATTGGTCCTCCGGTCTTAACCCGAATATAATGACGTGTCATCAGACTTCTCTTAACAATTGGTTACGAATTCAACGACTATACTTGCTTGACCAGCTTGTACTGTCTTATCAGCTTTAGCATAGAGAGTAAGTTCTTCATCATAAGGGATAAACTCCTTCTGATTGGTTGGCTTAACCTCTTTGACTGCCTGTTGTTTGATTTCTGCTTCACCAAACTCAGTCCCTCCAGCAGTGCACCCTATTTTGACCTTTGTGTCCGAAAATGCTGTCTTAACAAACACTTTAATTGAAGTAATCAAAGCACCACGAGGTAGCGTACCTATTCTCATAGCGTTTTCTTTATCTTCATAGCTAAAATTAAGCCGCAAAAAGCTTACCTGCTGGGTATGAAGATTTCTCCCTTGCAAGGGCTGTGGTAAATAATCTGCCATGTCTTATCCCCTCAATGATTTGTTACGAATTGCACAACCACAATACATTCACCAGCATCAGTGGTTTTGTCTCGTGTTGCATAAAGGGTCATCTCCTTATCATCTGCAACAAAAGACTTTTGATCTGTTGGCGTAAAATCTTGCGTGCCTAGGACTTTGATGTCTTTTTCACTGAACTCATTGCCGCCATAGGTGCTGCCTATCTTTAATTTTGCCTCAGAAAACGCGGTCTTGACAAAAGCCTTCATCGAAGTGATCAAAGCGCCACGAGGCAAAATTCCGATTTTGCGCGTCAAATGCTTATCTTTATGCGAAATATTCAAACGTAAGAAACTTACCTGTTGGGTGTGAAGATTTCTTCCCTGTAATGGAGGTGGTAATTGATCTGCCATGTCTTGTTTCCTCCCTATGATTAATTATCAGGTTCACCACTGTAGGTGGGGATAACAATCGTTCCAAAATCTTGCGCTGCTTGAGAGCTATTTGGAAATTTGAAACGGGTTTTCTTCATTCCAATCAGTGTTTTCGCAGACAAACCATAGTAACGTTGATAGTCGAAATGCTCTTCCACCAATTTATAGCGATTGACATTGCGATTATTTCCAAAAGCCATAACGATACTTTGTGCTCCAAGAAAAACAGCACGACGCACACTTTTTTTCGCTGTATGATCGGTAGATTTTACCCCATGGGTGACATGTTCAGATTCACGTAAAATCACACCATTATACATGCCTAAAGAACCATCAAAGATTGGGTTTTGCGCACGAGAGCCTGTGTAAGCAGCTTTCTGAATATCAAGCCACTGACCAGTCTCTGTATTGGTACGCAATTGCATCACTTGTGTTGGATGCAAATAGAGAACATAAACACTCTCCCCATTCACACGTACTGGTCGAATTTTGGGATTAGCAAGTTTCGCCATTTTTACAGCTTCGTCAATAAGCTTCAAACTAAAGCTGTGTTTTGGCGCTTCACTTAGCTCTTCATCCTTGGTTTTACCATCTGGACGGATAATTCGCTTACTACTTGGTGCCAGAGGTTCATTAAATCCATAATGCACATTCTCGATATCTATCATCCGATCTTCAAAAGAGATTGTCCTTGCTGTATATCCGCAAGCTTGAATGAAAAACATCAAGCTTAAGCGATCTGCATACCAATCAACTAAGCCATCTTTTGCTTCGTCACGCAAATCAAACGTTGTACGTTGTTGCGCTATACTACCTTCATTTTCTACACGAACTGCATGCGAAAGCTCGTCAATATATAGTCTGTCATGAAGGAATTGTAATGCCTCTTCATTCCCCTCAAGCGTCTGTCCTGAGGTAACACCCCGTCCCAAAAGCTGTGTACGTAAGCTAAATGTAACACAATCCCCTCTGCCCTTCTGTGTTTCAGTTTTAAGTTGAATAATGCTGTTTGAACCCCTGCCTATAAGAGGGGCAATAGGTATCGCCTTTGAAACTTCTGTATTTAATAATTTTGACCACGTGCTTATCGCATGAGGATCATCTGCTCTAACTGTTGTTAATGCCATTGATTTTACCTTTCTTTGCTGTAAAAAAAAACCGGCTTAAAAGCCGGATCATAGCCCTGTATAAAACAGACTAATTTCTATAAAATGCACTCTTAATACCCGTTACCAGCACCGTGTAATTGCCGAAAAATCGCTTTATTTTTCGGATTTGATATCCAAACGTCAAATTCTTCTTCTGACATCCTATCAATGCTTGCTAAAGTCATTGGTCCAGTACTCCCCCCTCCTCCAGATGCTGTCAAAGTCCGCGCAGAATTCTGCCGACTTTGAAGTTCTGCAACTTGATTATTCGCTTGTACTGCTTGGTTCTGATAGCCAAGATTTTGCGCTATTCTATAAATCTCTTCTGCCGGATTGAGATCTCTTTGTGCACAAGTCGCTACAAGAGCATGCAATTGATCTCTTATAATCGCATCTATCGTGTTTTGTTGTCCATACTCAGGATAAAGTGATGACCAAGAACTCAATTCCTTTGCGCGTGCCTCATAAAGAAAATTTGCCGCGGCATCAAAATCACTGGATTTATTTTGAAACGACTTAACAGAATTATTAAAAAATTCACCAAGACGTATATCATGCTGCTGCCGTTCCTCAGCTTGTCTTAGCGCTTCTTTCTGTTCCCTAATATACGCATCTTGCTTTTGAATCTTATCTAACATCCACGCCACTAAACGAACAGGGTCCTCACGTAGGTCTGGGGGTGCATTTTCACCTTCAACCATTGGCGTCTGGGTTTGGGGTTCATAAAGCTTGACAAGCGCTTCACGAGCTTGTTTGGCTTGTTGCTCCATACGCTGCTGTTCTATACTAGGAACAATCTCTGAAGGTTTTTCAACGGACTGCACAACCGGCTCTGGAGACGTAATATCATCATTATCAATCGTTTCACCATCATAAGTGCCGGCATCAAAAGAGCTCTCATCATCAAAGACCGGTGCTCCAACTCTGTAATCTTCATTCATAGCTTCATTCATCGCTTCGTTCATTTCTGCATTCATTCTCTAACCTCTCTCAAATGCTTCTTCCTCTGTATGTTGCCGCTCTTTCACGCATGATTTGATTTTGCGCTCGTTCATTAAGAATACGCTCCCGTTCAAGCTCATGCTTCTGTTGCATCAATTCCGCTTCCAATTCTGCTCTCTTTTGACGCATAACCAATTCAATCTGCTTGCCTTGTAAATCCATCTGTTGCATCTGACTTTTAGCCGCAATATCTTGCTGCTTTTCTTGCAACTTCATTTCCTGCTCGGGGTCCATCTGCTGTTGTTGTGCCATTTGTTGCTGTTGGAACTTCTCACTGACACGATTGAGTAATGACGCCGGCAATGGAGAATAACGAAGTAGATCAAGCATAATATCCGGCGTAATGGCATTTTGAAGCAATGGAAGCAGTTGTGTGATGATACCGAAGGTGCGCTCTTTCTCATTCGGGCTGGTTGGCGCATCATCAACAACAATATCATACTCGACACTCGTTACTTCTTCACGCGTCAATGGAATATATTGCGCATTCTCTTCACCAGATATCCGTACCAAACGCCCATCGGACAAGTAATTCTGTATCAAGTGCAAAATAATCTTACCTTGCCGCTTGCGGTACAAACGTAAACCATCAAACAGACAAGCAAGCAAATTTAAACTGGATTGGCGTCGTTGTGCCTCCAAAATACCCGCTTGTGTCACTTCCCTTGTACCAATGAATTCGGGCGATAAACCCGTCACCTGATTAATTGCTTCCTTTGCTTCATTAAACAGCTGGAAAAAGCCTTGTGGAAACTGTGCTACGGGTTTGGGTTGGATCTTTCCTTGTGCCAATGCGTTAGGTTTAACCCATGTAATACTGTCTGATCGGCTTAAACTTTTTGCTGCTTCTCTCTCATCCTTAAATGCACCACTCTCTGCCATTATCCCGCCTTTGGATTGGCTATTAAGGATATACATCACTTGACTGAAATATTTATTCGCCCACCGTTGCGGGTCTTTCGTTGGGCGCACAACCCCATAAAATTGCCGTTCTATCTTATCAAAATACCCCGTTATACACTCCCAACCCAATTGACCAGCTGGAACCAAGGGCTTATCAGGCGCTTCAAGCAGCTTTCTCCCTAAAAAAGCACGCCTTACAACCTTTTTATTGAAAGCCGCCCCTTGGATATCGGGCATCATGCACTGGAGCTGTTTAAATTCTTCCTCGCTATAATCACGAAGTTCTCCAGTGCTTAAATCGGGCGCTTTGTAATATCGCTCGCTTTCAAACCAACGGCATTCAACAAGCGTGATCATCCGTCGACCGTTTTCAACATCAATGCCCTTCTCATCATCGTAAGCTTCAAGATCATTATGATGAATGCCCTCATAAGCAACCCCATCACGCGCCCAATCTGCACTCAGTTCTGTCCAATGGGCTTTGGGAAACATCTGCTTGGCTACTTCCAAAGGCTTGCGGTCTACATACCACAAACGTTGTGCATCGGTTAAATTCGGTTGTACCGCTGCACTGTCCCAAACCATTTTTAAAGGATCTAAACGCGTAATAACCGGTTCACCATCAAAGCTGTTTTCATAATCAAGGCGAGTATCAGTCCACCCCATGCCGCAGATAACCGCATCTTGGAAAGCATCACTATCAGCGTATTCTGCATGCGCCATGTCTCGAAACCATTCTGCCGCACCGGTAAGCAATTCACTTGGCAATGCCTTGCCTACTTGACGGGGAATAAACTGCACTTCGCGCTTATTATTACGCTCTGAACCCACAACAGCATTTACAAGCGGAGCAATACGATTAAAGGTCATAACGGGGCGGCGTTGCTCTTTTAACGCCGCTAAATCAGCCTCATTCCACTGATCACCATTGTAAAAACGAAAATCCTCCCGCGCATGTTCACGCCATTTATTCACATGCTCCACATCTTCTTTGTACCAACTGACAAGCTTACGAAATAAGCCTTCTGTCGACAAATCTGATGCGTTACTTTCTTTATCTAAATGCTCTTCATCATACATCATTCTGCCATCCATGAGGTACTCTCATATTCCGTTCTGCCGCTATAAGCTGGTCGCCTTTGTATCGTCGGAGGTTCTTCATAAGCCACGCACATCAATCCAAAGGCATCTGCTCCATGNGGAACAACTTGCGTTTCAAAACCCGCATCATTTAAAGCGCTCTCAAAACTCACATTGTGCACACGGTCTCTGGTCGCACCATCATGGGGCAAAACCATCAGTGCCTTCTCATAACCATTTTGACGCAACCAACCGATATGCTCCGATAACGGCTGCCCCTGTGCTTCGTAATAATTAAGCACTCTGATTTCTCGACCAACAAACTGTGCTATCCATATCGCTGTGGCATCTGCCTTGGCTCCTGTTCCCCCAATGTCCCAAAAAGCACGTATTTGCATCAAGGGGTCACGAGCAACACGCCCTATCCGCCCCTCCTGCTCGGCTGCCAACATCTCTTTCTGATAATAAGCGCCTTGAACCGCTGTAAGATAAGCCCCTTCCCAGATATGCTTATAGGTCTCTGGACGGTTTCTAAGGTCATCAAGTCGTGCTTCATTCAAGATCTTGGGAAACTTCGGATTGTCTGACCAGTTGATCTCAACACGCTTAATTGCCTCATTGTCTGAAAAGCGAAACCGCTTCTCAACGGGGGCATTCTCTCGCAACGGGTTCCATGTTACCCATAACTCTGCCCGCCATCCCTCTCCTTCTTCTCGTAAAGTCGGTATAAGCGTTTGCCAAGCTGTCTCTGTAACCGGCTCTGCCTCATCAACCCAACAAAGCAAAATACGCCCCATCGATTTAATGCTCGCAATATTACGGTCCAGACCAGAAAACTGAAAGGCTACGCGACCATCTATCGACTTAATCGACGACTCCCCAACCTTGTAATAGTCCTTTAAAAAGTCGTGCGCTTCAATGGCGCGCTTAATTTCCTCCAATGAACTTTCTGCTAGCGAGTTTTGAAACTGACGTGCACAAAGAATGGTCCCCGATATCCCCTGCATACCAAATTGATAGCCTTTTAAAGCAGCCATCAAGGCAAATGATCTTGTCTTTCCAGACCCTCGTCCACCCCACGCCGCACGCACCAAAGCCGTACCTGTAAAAATCGGTATAAGCTTTGGAACAATATTAATCTGTCGTGTCGTCATTGACCAAAGGCGCGATTTCTACACGCGTTATCACCTTAATGGCTCCCCCATCTTCACCTGTTACCTGCAAAGGCAACACCTTACCAAGCAACGCTAAATAAGCCGCTGGACATTCTATAGCCTGCTTTTCCAAATAGGAGATCAAACCATCCTTGCCAATTTTATTCCCAGCATTCTCAGCAGCCTTAACCACTGCTTCTTTTAAAATGCGCGTCATCTTATTCGGAACGCCTTTTACCCGCCCTTGACCTGCCTTTGGTGGTATACGCTTTTTAATGGGTTGTGGAGCCTGTTCTGTATTTTGTGATGTCATAAAATACACCCTCCAGATAATAAAAAACCCCGCATTTGCGGGGATTTTGAACTGTACATCACGCTCATTTAGATACAATACGACTAGTGCCGTAATTGTCATTAAATACGATTTGCATCACTTTGTCAACACAAAAATAACACATATTGATATATTCAAAGGGAATCGGTTAGATAATTAAGATGTAAATTAAGGTAGAAAACAATGTCTATAAAAAAAACTCTCTTTAGAAGAGTATTAATTATCACACTTTTTACAACGTGTTTTATATCCACTTCAAATGGATATGCTAATTCTGAAGAATCTTCTTCATTTTTTAATAAGTTATTCTGTTCAAAAGTAACCACAGAATTAAAAACCGAACTTCATAATCACCTAATTCATGGAAACGAATGGTGGGAAAAAAGATTCAAAGAAATTAGAATGATAGAAGAAGTATATTTCTTGCATAACATGTCGACTTTATCAAAAGAACGTTTTGAACAACATGTAAATATGATAAGAGAATGGCATGATATACTGTGGGAAAGAAACAATAGTTTTAGCGATTTAACCGGCAGTATGCTACAAAAAATAAGTGCAATAGAGGATCTAAATAAAGCAAAACAATCTAAGAACCATATGGAGGAATCAGAAATTCTGAAAGCCCTTCCTATAATTGAAAAGCGGATAATTGAAAATAAAAGAAAACTTCATAAACTAGATTATGAAAGTGAAGCGTTATATAAGTTTATCATTCACTTTTATTGATAGTTACATAATTTTGCGAAAAATACTTTTGAAGCGCATTAAGAGCAACCTTTAGCGAACTCACAAGATGTAGTAATTCTTGATCTTCACTAACAAGGTACTGTAGCGCTGCATAAAGATTGTACTGTCTATAGAGATGTTGCGCCTCTTTTATTGCCTCGTGAACAGATTGATAATGACGCGTTGCTTTTTCAACCCATTGCTCAAAGCTATTAGGGTCTGAGTTTGTAGAAACATCATCATAAATAGCATTAGGCAAGCCCTTTGCACAAAGGTAATTATTCCTTATCTGTAGATATTGCTGGGCGGCGTCATATTGCTCTTGAGTAATCACGCCTTGTAAACAAAGCCGCCCTATGTAAGACCCAGAGAGTGGATTTTTTGCCTCCTGTAGCGTTAAACCGAAGCGCTTTGCACGTATCTCTATTGCCAATTTATCAACGGCTTCACGCGGTGTTTTGCAACGTGAGATACGTCCGTTTGGTTCTCTTACCTGCCCTGCTATTTTAGGGCGTCCCCTTTTTTTATTTTTTT
>NZ_JBHIOH010000087.1:0-3682 GCF_042195375.1 Bartonella sp. CL100XZDX
AAGATTGAGAATATAGTCATTGATGGGACAGGTGATAATCTTGTTAAGCAAGATGATACCGGACTTATTACCATTGGTGGAAAAGTAAGTGGGGCCAGGGTAAATATCGCGAATGTTGATAATGTGGCACGGACTCTTGCGGGTGTTAAGGCTGGTTCGATTACAGCAACATCGACTGATGCGATAAATGGCTCTCAATTTTATGCCATGAGCAATGTAGTTGCTAGCTATTTTAGTGATAATGCTGGATATGATAAAGATGGAAACTGGAATGCTCCTACTTTTACAGTTAAGGTTTTTGATAAAAATGGTAGTGGGACTGAAAAGAACTATAAGAATGTTGGGGAAGCGCTTTCTGGTGTAAGTAGTTCTTTTACGAATCTTAATCAAAAGATCGAAAGTGTGACAGGTGATAGTTTTGTTAAGCAAAATAGCGCTGGGCTTATTACGATTGGTGGAGACAAGGGTGGTAATAGAATAGATATTGCAAACAGTGTTAATTTTCCACGAGTTCTCTCTGGTGTTAAGGGGGGTGCATTTACGGCAACATCGACTGAAGCAGTAAATGGTGGTCAGATTTATCTTATGACTCAGGCATTTGCAAGTTATTTTGGCGGTGGTGCTGGATATAATAAAGCGGGAAAATGGTCAGATCCTACATTTACAGTTCAAGCCTTTGATAAGAATGGTAATGAAACTGAGAAAAACTATACTAATGTTGCAGATGCGTTTTCTGGCGTTAATAGTGCTTTCAAAATTTTGAATAAGGAGATTGTTAGTATAAAGAATGGCCTTGGTATTGGTGAAACAGAGGGTAAATCACTAGATGGTGATCCTTCGGATATTATTTCAGAAGGCTTTCCTTTTATGAGAAGCGCACGTTTTCTAAGAAGCTTACCTCTTGCCATAGATGAGGAAGAAAGCACCATAGATGAGGCGGATAATTCAACCACGGTAACTGTTGCTCCTAGTGAAATTTTAGAAAAGTCAACTTATGAGGTGACTGACTATCAGTTTTCGCAGATGAGTAACAGGGTAACCGACGTGACAGGCAGGGTGGATAAAGTTGAAAGCAGGGTAACAGAAGTTGAAAACAAGGTGAATGTTGCGGTTAGCTATGATACCGATGATAGCGGAAAGAAAATCAATAGCATCACTCTAAAAGGTGTCGATGACAGTGAGCCTGTTTTGATTACTAATGTTCAAGATGGAAAAATTGAACATGGCTCTAAGGACGCAGTGAATGGTGGTCAGTTATACGATCATACCGCGGAGCAGATGAAGATTACTCTTGAAAGTGCGAAAGAGTATACTAAAGAACAAGTCGATAATGGTGTTAATGCGGCGAAATCTTATACCGATATGAAGTTTGACGCACTAAGTTATGATATTACGAATGTGCGCAAAGAGGCAAGGCAAGCAGCAGCGATTGGTTTGGCAGTCTCTAACTTACGTTACTTCGATGACCCAGGATCTGTGAGTGTTTCATTTGGTGGTGGTTTTTGGCGTGGACAATCTGCCTTTGCGATTGGTGCAGGTTATACATCTGAAGATGGCAAGATTCGTTCTAATCTATCAGCAACCAGTGCTGGCGGTCAGTGGGGTGTAGGTGGTGGAATAACTCTGAAATTAAAATAACACCAGAGAATATGAAAAACTACAATTTAAGCGAAGTTTCGCCCTTGTCTCATCAGACAAGGGCGAAATTTTATATTATAGAGAAGTAATATTTTACAGAGAAGTCCATAGAGTAGTATACTTATAAAGTCTTATAATAATGTATTCTATAGTAATAATCTTAGTGAGATTGATTTTAGTAAGAAGTAAAGCGTTTTAACAAAAATTTTATAAATACAGCGTAATACTCTCATATAAATTGATAGAGTGCGTAATCGCACAGTATTTTAAAACTGTACGTTTTATAATTTCATTGATAGAAAATATCCATTGGGGGGGATACGTTTAAAAAAATCAAAAATCGTATTATTATTATTTTATTTATTTTCTCTGTACATAGCAGTAGCAATCATGAGGTACGCAACAGCGGCAATTATTAGTAAGACTCATTTTGATCAAAATGGGACACCTAAAACGAACGATTAAACAGAACCTCTAGACAAGTCTATAGTGCATGGAATCTATGAATTTTAAAGTTATAAGGATATTTTACGGTTGTATAAATCGGAAAGACTCATTCTGTAAAAATAATTAAATTCATTTTCCTCTTGCTATTTTACGCAATAGTCTATAGCATCGCGAGATATTCTTTAGTAAGACTCATTTTGGTAAAAACAGAAAGATGCTCGCAAGGGGGGCGCGACAGATTATGAAAAAAACAAAAAATCACCTTCATTTTATTTTGAAGCTCTTTGAGAGAAAAAAATCTAAAGCTCAAGAGTATACCTCTTACTCCCGCGATAAAAGCGTAATGATTTCACAACAAGTACTCTAAATCATTCAGCCAACAACTTAACCTTTTCCCCTAATAAACATTACAGCCTCTTAATTATACAAAATGAACTCTTTTACTTTAAAAACTATAAACCGCAGATCTAACAATAGGGCGCAAGTATGTCTTCTTCATATCCGTTTTTCACCCTCATTCAGGAGTTTTGTTGCAAAAAAAGCATCCTTCTTTAAAAGCGGAAAAAATAAAAAACCCATTAACAAAACCTTTAATCAACGTCCATCACAACCTTGCCGGACTTCTAATTACTTCTGTTCGCCTCTGCGGCAAACTCAAACTTTATAGAGAACAAACAAAAATCACGTCGTTAATCACCCCTAGTACTGAAATATGACTTTTTAATGTTCTAAATATGTATTTCTTATTTGGAGAATTTGTTATGAAAAAATTATATACCACACCAAAAGCGCTAGTGGTGAATGATTGTAAAAATTCTTGCTCGTTTTATCGACGGCTTTTTATTAAAGCGCTTTCATTGGCTTCAGTGATTATCTTTTTATCAAATGTTTCTCCTGTTGTTGCTGCTACTCAGATTTTAAATAACAAATCAAACGACTTTAGTGGTGGTACAAATGCGCTTCAAGGTATACCGCCAGCCTACGTAGTTGGCAGTAAATTGTATAGAGATAGTGGCTCTGCATTTGTGGAGGGGGAGGATACCCCCAAGAACTTAAGTCTTAATATTAAGTTTCAGACTAAAGCTGCTTTTGATACTGCATTTGCAGGTACGGAAGGTTATAAGAATGTAGAAGGTTATAAAAGTATTGCGGATGCATTTTCTGGCACTAATAGTGATTTGGCAGGTTTAAATCATCAGATTGTTGATATAAAGGAACCCCATGCTATTGGGGAAAAACAAGATAATCCATCTCAAAGTGATGATAGGCATGAGAACACAGGCAGCTTTTCTCTTATAAGAAGCTTATCTCGTGAACTAGCCCGAGCGGATGATGAAAAGAAGATAACTATTGCTGCTACCTCACCATTAACTCAAATAACTATTCAGAATAGTGAAGGTGAGACACGGCGTCTTTTGGATGTTTCTCCTGGTGAGCTCTCAAAAACGTCAACCGATGCCGTTAATGGTTCCCAGCTTTATGCTCTAGGTGATAAAGTTGCAAAATCTTTAGGGGGTAACGCTAAGTATGAGAATGGCACGTGGACTGCTCCTACATTCAAGGTTAAGCGCTTCAATTCTGATGGTGACGTTACTGA
>NZ_JBHIOH010000088.1:0-17958 GCF_042195375.1 Bartonella sp. CL100XZDX
ATCGTAAATACGAGCATCACCATAAACCATGGCATTGCCACCGACCCAACAATCACCATTATGAGCTAAATTTGCAACCTTGTGTATAAAGCCGCCTAAATCACCAGCTTTTATATTAGCAAAATCCCTTAAAGCCCGAATGCGATAAAGAGTATAATCACCAACCTCTATTGTCTCTCCTGTAAATTCGTATTTTTTTGCAGGCTCTTGTTTATTAACGGGCGCGGTTGCATTTGAAATGGAAGAGATAACGGGGGTGTTTTTTACTATAGTTTTCATAGTTTTTTCCTAACGAAATTAAAATTTTTCATTAACAGCCCATAAGGGCGCCGGGTGCTGAAAAACACGGTCGTTAGTCCGCTGTTATGCTTTCCTCATAAAGAGTATTGTATAGCATAACCACACCCGACAAAATCGTTATATGCCAACAATAGCATAAAAGAAAGTCAGTATTTTAAAGAATGGGAAGGGTTGTTTCGTAACCAATCCGCTAACGATTAAGTGTTTTTCAATCACTTGAGTATTTATATAACAAAATACGTATTTATTGTCAAATAATATTTTATCTTTTTTGATATTTTTTCTTATTTTTTAAATACGTTGTGTATTGATAATATCTTATGCCTATTAATTTCTTCTTTTATATTTATACGCTTTCAAATCTATATTATATTCTTTATAAAACGATTGCGTTGTTTTTTGAATCTATACATTTATAATATTTAAAAACGCTCTTATAATGCGTATTTTTATCTTTATAACCTATCAGTTTTTTCACTAAATGAATTTAAAATTTTTTTGTGAATTTTGTTTATAACACATTTGCAACTTAATAGCTTTTTATAGAGATAGTCTTTATAACCAATGCATTCATTTGCATTTTTGCTTTATTCAAATAAAGCTACTGTTTTTACGCATTCTCTATAGTTGTTATGTTCTTTTATAGCCATGGCATCATTTTTCATGTTCATAAGAGAAATGATAAATAGGCTATATGATAATTGTGATTTATAGACTGTTATGAAAACATCTAAAGAGAGATTGATAATTATAAAGATTAGCAAAATCCCTTTTAATAGACTTTTGTCAGTTGTGTCAGTTTTGTCAGTTCTTTTTAGAGCCTATACTATTTTTTTAAAATGATAAAAAATTAAAAGCATTATATTTCAATATGTTAGTCTTTTTAAGATACAACTTATATAGATAACACAACCTTAAATACAACTGTAAATATATATTTGTCAGTTATCTGTCAGTAAATTGAACTGACAAAAGTGATTATTTTAGTGTGTCATTAAAACATGTCTTATGAAAAGCGTATGAAAGTAAAAACTGATTACGTTATTAAAATCCCTTTTATGAATTTTAATCAGTTCTTTTGAATAGATAACCTTATGATTTAGAGAATGATTACAACGTGCTTTATAAAAATCATGTGATCCTTTAAAGCTTTTCAAAAGATATCTTGTAACTCATAAGAGATGCTATCAAGATCTTTATAGTTATGAGTTTTGGGGGTGCTTTTTGTACGTATTATTTTATTTTTTTAATCCAAAATAAAAATCATTATATTTCAATATGTTAATGTTTTAAATAAACAACCTATATTAAATACAATCAGTAAATACAATCTATAATATACATTTAAAGGGGTTTTGTAGGGGTTTTGGGGGTTTTAAGAACCTACAAAACCTATAAGTAAAATGAATATACATAACTCTCTTTAAACAAAGCTTTTGAAAACAATAAAGCTATCATTTTAGATTACGGTATAATCTTTTAAAGGCAATGTAAAAAAATCTAATTCTATTTAAGAGTGGGTTTCTTAAAAGTCTTAAAGCAATCCAAATAAGAGTATTTAAAAGTGCAAATGATTTCTTTTTAGAATAACGCATATAAATACTCCTTTTAAAGATTGTATGTAAGCAATTTATAAAAGTGATATAGAACCTAGGTATAAGACCTTATACCCCTTGTGAGGTTAATATGCCTATCATGTGAGCATGCTTTATAAGTTATTTGGTTTCTCTTATTTCTAATTTTGGTAAGTTCTTAACAATTTTCATTGTTTCTAAACTTACAGTGATAACCCTTTGAAATAACTCTAATGGATAAGCAGGGTTGCCAATGGTTTCAACAGCATAGTGATTGGCATCATTCACAATACCACTCTTTTTATCTGTTTTTACACATTGACGCCCCATAACCGATTCAAGAGAGATATCTGTCATGATGATATTGCTATTATAAATAACAGTTGATTTATTCTTTTCCTTACTATCCTTAATTTTTGCAAATTTCATTTCAGTCACATAATAGAATTTTTCGAGATTAGAGATTTCTGTCTGTTTTGGATTACCCTTTTTAAAGGTCACTGGATAAGGCTCTACAGTTTCATAGTTCACGTGCAAATGCCCCAGTTTACGCCCTACTGTCACAATTTCCAAAATCCTTAGCAATTTTTACATACGGGATACGAGGCAATTCTTTAGAGAGGTTATCAGCATAACGAGCACGATAATCTTCTGAATGCAAGAGACCGTAAACATAATAAAATAGATCATCTTTAGTAATTTTTTCATTGGGATAAGCGGCTTTAAAATATGCTAATTCTTCATAAGTTATGGCATTACGCATTTTCTTATTTTAATAACAAGCTATTGTCATACTATTTTTCTTATCAAGCGATAATAATGGAGTGTTTCTTGTTGTCTCTAATATGTAACAGTTCCAATAAATTTGGTCTATTCTATGAATAAGAGTCTTTACTTGAAGCTCAAGATTATATTACATGCAACACCTTAAAATTAAGAAGCATATAGAGTGTATGATTGTCATTTAACAGTGTCATTGTAAAATCTTCAAAAGCGGGGGAAATGATATGGTTTGCACAACACATAAAGCAGGTATATGCAGTACAGTCTATGCTTTTCTCTTAGATTTTAGAAGTATTATTCTCATCAAAAAATTAAAAAATTGTTACGCGGTTGGCGATTTTTTCTGTGACGCTGACGATATGGTTCATTTTGTTGCTCATTTTGAGGACACAATGAATGCATAGATTTTTTTTCACTTTTATTTTTGCGGCTTTTTTGTGCCTTTTTTCGTTGCCGAGTTTTGCCCAAAACATTCGTGAGAAAGCGATTAATCAATCAGAGAGCATCCAACGACAACAAACGCAACAACAACGTTTTCAACGATTGCACCGTAGAAACGAAACCCATGGGGTATTTTTGCCAGATGATGATACCACATCTGCCTATGGTGCTTCGTCTGGTACAACGTGTTTGCTGATCAAAAGTATTGAATTTGTTGGTGCTCAGTTGATTTCTCATACCGACCTTCATGAAGCCATTTCTCTTTGGGAAGGACGGTGTTTGGGGATTGCCGAAATCAATAAAGTGCTCAAAGCGGTGACCAAGCTTTATATGAAGCGCGGCTATATTGCAGTGCGGGCTTATTTGCCTGAGCAAGATTTAAGCGGCGGTCATCTCAAGATTGTTGTTGTTGAAGGTGTGATGGAAGATATTACCCTTGATGGGCATAAAGTTGAGAGGAGACTTCAAGGAGAAATCACTACGGCTTTTCCAAACCTTATTGGAAAGCCGACCAATCTGCGTCAGATAGAGCAAGGGCTTGATCAAATCAATCGGCTTTTCTCACGCCAAGCCACCATTAATCTTGGTGCGGGGTGCAATTCGGGTGGTTCGATACTTGATGTTCATATTGAAAAACAGAAACCTTGGCTTATTACGCTTTCCAGCGATAATCTTGGCGCTAAAGCAACAGGGCTTTATCAAACGCGCTTGAGCCTTTCTTTTGATGATCTGTTAGGGATCAATGATCAATGGTCGTTTAGCTATCAGCGCTCCATGGATGGTGGTCCGTATCATTTTTCTCACAAGCGTCCCAATAGTGATACTCTAACGGGATCATTTTCTCTTCCCTATGGCACTTGGACAACAGGTTTTGATGGGACATGGAGCCAATATCATTCGAGTGTTAAGGGAATATTTTCCGACATTATGACTGCGGGTAAGTCTTTATCGCTGACACCGTGGATTTCACGGGTTATTGATCGTGATCAAGAGGGCAAGACCTGGCTTACGGGACGGTTGACATGGAAATATTCTGATAATTTTATTATGGGTAGTCGGGTTGATGTTTCCAGCCGTAAACTAGCTATTGCAACCTTTGAGCTTGATCACTCGCGCAAGTGGCTTGGAGGAGAATTAAGCGCGCATATAGGGTTTTATAAAGGGTTGGCAATTTTTGGCGCTTATGACGATAAAGAGCAAGAGAATGCAACAAAAAATTCACCCAAAGGGCAATTTTCCAAATTATCTTTTTCCCTAGGCTACGTGCGTCCTTTTTCGCTTCACCAGTATAATTTTCGTTATAACACACTGTTTTCAGGACAATTATCACCCGACACGTTGTTTAGTTCAGAGCAAATGTCGCTTGGTGGCAGTTCCTCTGTGCGCGGAGTGCGTGAGGCGATTTATTACGGCAATAATGGGGCGTTTTGGCGCAATGAATTGTCGCTGTTGTTGCCAGGTTTTTCTTCGAGAATGGGGCGTAAATTTATGAGCCAATTTTCCCCTTATATGGCGCTTGATCTGGGAGCCGTGGCCAATGATGTAAACAAAAACAGTTTTGGCGGCAGTCTCGTTGGGGCAACTCTTGGTTTCCACGCAACCGGAGATATTACGGATGTTGATGTATCTTATTCGAATATTTTAACTCAATCGACAGTGCGAGAAAAGGGGAATGCGACAGGGTTATTTCAAGTGCGGGCATTATTGAGATTTTAGAGCAAAGGGGCGGTAAAAATATCGCTGCGCTGTTTACACCCATATGGGTTGTTTTTTTAAGAGATAAAGAATTTTATGAGGAGCTGAAGATGCGGGGATTGAAAGATCAAAAGCATAGATTGGGATATGGATACAAGCTAGGGCATCGCGTTCTTTGTGTTTTGCAGCGAGGGATCCACAAGGGGCTTTCACTGGTTTTAAGTTTTTGCTTAGCTTTTCAGCCTTTGTTGTTGCAAGCACAAGCGCTTGGAGCGCGAAGTCCTGTTGCACAAGAGAGCCAAGGGATTAAAGCAGCTGATGGGGTTGGCTCTGTTTTCCGCCCCACGGTGGGGAAAGCCGGCAATGATGTGCCGCTGATTGATATTGTTCGCCCCAATGGGCAGGGTCTTTCTCATAACAAATATGACAATTTCAATGTTGATGCCCATGGCGTGATTTTGAACAATTCGACTGAGGAGGTTTCGCGTTCACAGCTTGGGGGATTGGTGCCAGGCAACGGCAATTTGCGTTATAGCGGTGCAGCAAAGGTTATCCTTAATGAAGTGGTGAGTGCCAATCGCTCGCGTCTTGAAGGCGTGAGCGAAGTACACGGGCATATGGCGGATGTTATTATCGCCAACCCCAATGGGATTACCTGTAACGGTTGTGGCTTTATTAATACTCCACGGGTGACTTTATCGACCGGACAACCGATTATTGGAGCCGATGGCGCTTTGAGTGGGTTGCGTGTTGAGGGTGGTGATATTACCATAGGCGCTCGTGGGGCTGATGGGAGTGCATTAGATATTTTTGATCTTGTTTCGCGCAAGATCAGTGTCGGGGGTCCCATACAGGTCAAAGGAGATTTGGCTGTTATCGCTGGTCACAATCATTTTGATTATGACAAACGCGAAGCAACTTCTCTTGGCTCTGATGGCAAAGAGCCAGAATTGGCGATTGATTCCAGTGAGTTTGGTGGAATGTATGCGGGGCAGATCCGCGTGATTGCCAATGATAAAGGCGCCGGCGTTAAGATGCGCGGAGACATGGTTGCCAATGCAGGCGCCATGAGATTGACAAGTGATGGCAAGCTGGTGATTGCCAAAGCACGTGCCAAAGGAGTGATGAAGGCTCACTCCCACCACGATAGTGTGCATGTGAAAGATTTGCTTTTTTCAGAAGAAGCAGTTGAACTGAAGGCTTTGAAACATGTTGAACTGGCTGAGCAAGCTCGCGTTGCGGCAAGCGGTGCTGTTGATGTGCGCGCCGATGTGATCAAGCTCCAGTCTCATGCTCTTCTAGCAAGCGGTATTGGGAGTGATGGTCAACAGTCAGCGACGGGTTCTTTGTACTTACAGGCAGCAAAGCTTGAGGCGGGGGATGGGCGGATAGCAGCCGGTGATCTTTTAAAGATCCAAGCAGCAACAATTGATCTAAGCCGCATGCAAGACAATGATCAAACAGGGGTTTCTTCCCTTGGCGATCTGACGATTAAAACCAATCAAATCACCGCTTTAAACAACCATATTGGTGCCAAGGGGAATATTGTCTTGAGCGCCGATGATACGCTCACTGTAGGCGCTGGACATTATAGCGCCGGCGGCTCTCTTTTGGTGCAAGCGGCAGAGCTTACATCACGTGCGCGCTTAGTGGCAGAACAAAAAGTTGACCTTTATGCGCATCACGGTGCCCTGATCCAAGAAGGCACTGTCTGGTCTAATGGGAAGATAACGCTGGATGCCCATGGTGCCCTCAATCACACGGGTGATATTGTCAGTATGCAGCAGGTTGCCTTGACAGCGGGGGGCATGCTCACAACCTCTCAAGAGAGCACGATTTTAAGTTATGATGTGGTTTTAAGTGCTGATGCTTTAACCCAAGCAGGGACTGTGGAAGCTCAAGAAGGAGCATTAACCCTTCAAGTGCGTGATGGGGTCGCAAATAGCGGCACAATGCGTGGTGAGAGTGTCGATGCTCATATTGGTGCATTTACCAATCAAGGGACGTTTATTGCAACCGATGATTTGCATTTGATGGTAAGCGCACAAGAAGGCGCCGATCCGCAACAAGCTTTTCTGAAGAATACATCCGAAGGTGTCCTTCAAAGTGGTGGTGTTTTTGTTGTGATCGCAGGGCAATTAGACAATGCCGGTGTGCTTGGCTCTAGTGGTGAGAATGTTGCCCTCAATGTGGCAGGAAATGTCAGCAATAGTGGGCTGATTTACGCCAAAAAATCTATGGATCTATCCAGTGATGGTGATTTGATCAACACACAGGGCAGAATTATTGCAGAAGAGGCTCTCAGCATTGGTGGGCTGAAAGAGACACGTGCTGGTCATATAAGTAATGAGGCTGGTCTTCTCAGTGCTTTAGCCGGTGAGATGAAGATTGTTGCAACGTCTTTTGTCAATAAAAGCGCTGAAGCGACAAATTCAGACCAACAAAACGCTACACATGATGAAGGTGCACATGTTTTAGCGCGGGATGGTTTGCGCATTGATGTGGGCAGTTTTGAGAATGTTGATGGTCTCATTTCTACGCAAGGGGCAGTTAATATTGTTGCTGATAGTGTGATCCAAGCAGGACACATAGAGATTGAGCGTGGTGACCTTCAACTGACCAGCCATGGTGATTTAAGCAATAGTGGCACGATAGAAAGCAATGATACCATTGCTTTGCATGCGCAAACAAATCTCAGCCAAACGGGGTGCATTGTTTCTAAAAAGCGGGTTGAGCTTTCCAGTGATGGCACCTTGACGCTGGGTGAGACAAGTGAGGTTGGCGCCTATGATGTAACGCTGAAGGCAGGCACACTCACCCAGGCTGGGCTTGTGGAAGCGCAAGGCGGAGTACTTACTCTCAACAGCCATGATGTTTTAAGTAATTCCGGTATTATGGTGGGCGGTGTTGTTGAAGCGAAGCTTGGGTCTTTAGCAAATTCCGGTCAGCTTTTAGCCATTGACAGCTTTACGCTTATGGCAGAAAGCCATGATCCGTCATTGGGGCAAGTTGCTCTGGTTTTAAATGGTGAAGACGGTGTACTCAAAAGTGGTGGTGCTTTTGTCTTAACCGCAGATGTTTTGGACAATGCCGGCAGTATTGGTTCAAGTGGTGATGGGGTTGCGCTCAATGTGAGCGCTGATCTGAGCAATAGTGGGCTGATTTATGCTAAGAAATCTGCCATTTTCTCCTTAGATGGGGATTTTATCAATAAGTTTGCCGATGTCATTGCTGAAGACAATCTCATCATCCGTGGTTTAAGTGGAGAGCGGGCTGGTCATGTGATTAACAGCTCAGGGCTTTTAGAAGCCGTGTCCGGCGATATGACCTTCGATGTCTCAGCGCTTACCAACATGCGTGAAGGTGGGGTTGAAGTTACCGATAAAGTGGTTGGTCATAGTTACGTGCAAGGAGAATGGGAAGAAATCCCAGGTGTTGATAAACACACAAAGATCAAGAAAAATATCGACACTACGATCATTCGTCAGCAGCCTCATTTTACCAATAATGCTGCACAGATTTTAGTAGGACGTCATCTGACAATTAATGCCGGTGATATCCGCAATAGCTATAGCTTGATTGCTGCCAATGGCAATATTGAGATGCATGGCGATACGCTGCTCAATGAGGGGCGCGATTTAATCGAAACAACCAAAATTGTAACTGAAACACGCTACAGACATAAAGACTGTAATATGTGGACCAATCCAGGATGTATAGGGCACGGTGCAGACGAATGGGATGGTCCTACTTTTACCCAAACACCCAAACGTACCTATGATGCTGTTTACGGCACGATTGAAGCTGGTGGCACGCTTGATGCCAAGTTGACAGGCTATATTGACAATCATGCGGTGCGTGAGGGGGTTGAGCAAGTTGGCTTAAGCTCTGGCGATAAAGGTTTGGCTGGTGTTAAAAACACCGATTTTGACGGTTCCAAACCACTGATTAGCAATGATCGATTGGACGGCATTATCAATGGTTTGAAAGGGCACAAAGGGCTTTTTGCACCGAGCATCCAAACTCCCGCACCAGAATCCATACAGGTGCCAACGCAAGATGGGCTTAGCTCTATCAAAACAGAGTTGGCTGGCAGCCAATCACCGGATGTGCCATTTTTAATCGAGACGCGTCCAGATTTTATCAATCCAAGCAAATTTTTAGGATCGGACTATTACTTAAAAAAGATTGGCAATTACAAGCCTGAGCACGTGTTTAAAAGATTAGGCGATGCTTATTTTGAATATCGTCTGGTGGGTGAGCAAATCTTTGAGCTGACAGGCAATCGCACTCTTCTTGATGTTCAAGATCCCAATGCTCAAATGCAAAGGCTTTATGACAATGCTGTGGAGCAGCAGGGTCCTTTGGGGTTAGTGCTAGGCAAGCCCTTAACGCCTCAGCAGATTGCTGGGATCAAAAAGGATATGATCTGGCTTGAGACCCACCTTGTCGACGGACAAGAGGTCTTAGTGCCCCACGTTTATTTGGCGCCAAACACTTCTTTAGCACAAGATGTTTATGGGGCAAAAACGCAGCAAGGAAACCTTGCCAGTGCACGTTTGAAAGGGAATGGGGTCACCTTGAATGCGGACCGTCTTACCAATAGCGGTGCTGTGGTAAGTGATGATGCACTGCACGTTTCGACCACGCAAACTTTGTTCAATAATGGTGGGTTTTTGCTTGGTACCGGTGCTGTAGAGCTCACCAGTAACGGTCTTTTAGCCAATTCTTCCGGTGTTATTCATGGTGATACGGTTACCATGACGGGTGATACGATTGTCAATAGCACCGCTAAAATCCGTGACACGAATGCATATGGTTTTGGTGATCGAGCTGGGCAGAAGGGACAAATTCTCTCTGATCATGAATTAAACATCCAATCCCTTGGTGATCTTGGCGCAGAGGGTGGGGAATTCACCAGCGGCGGTCCGACAACGATGATTATCGGTGGTTCTGCCACATTTAGTGCATTGGCGCTAGAAAGTGAACATGCGCAGACATTGGAAAAAGGGCATTATAACGCCCAAAGCAGAGAGCACCGTTTGAGTGAAGTTAACAGTGGGGATGATCTTAACGTTGTTACGAACGGCGACCTCATCATGGATGGGGTTAAGGTAAAAGGAGAAGGTAATGGGAATCTCACCAGTGGTGGTGCTTTCACGCTGACTTCGGTGCAAGACGTTAACAGTTTTGACTTGGATCTGAGGGGCAAAGAAGGCGACAAATCGAAGCAAAAGAATAAGTTTCGTCAACAATCAACTGAAGTTACCACAAACAAAAGCACGGTGGAGTTTAGCAAAGACCTCTCCATGCACGCGCAAAATGGGGATCTCACACTTGGTGCGGCAGGGCTATCAAGTGGTGGTCAGACGCATTTGGCATCAGATAATGGGAAGATCAAGTTTCTGACCAACAAGGATCAAGATTTTAAGGATGTTTATCAGCGTAATGAAAACCTTGTGTGGTGGAGTGAGAGCGACAAAGGTTACCTTAAGGAGACCATCGAGCATGTCACCATAGATGCTAAGGGTGGCATGAAGCTTGATGCAGGCAATGGCTTTGTTGTTGAATATGAGGCAACCGGTGATTTAGACAAATCCCTTGAGCAATTGTCACACTCTCCAGGCATGGCATGGATCAAGCAACTGCGTGATGATCCAGAATTATCCAAGCAAGTGGATTGGCAAGCAGTTAAGGCTGAATTTAAAGACTGGGATTATAAAGCCCAAGGGCTGACAGAAGCCGGTGCGGCTCTCGTGGCCTTGGCTGTCACGGCGGTTACGGGCGGAGCAGCCTCGGGCGCTGCCAGTGCCATTACCGGTGCTTTAGGGCTTGGCTCGAGCACCGCCATGAATGCGGCGATACAGGCAGGTGTCCAAGCACTGATTAACAAAAGCGCTGTGGCTCTTGTTAACAATCGCGGCAACATTGCCGGCGCCTTGCATGAGCTTGGTTCTTCCAAGAATATTCTCAGCATTGTCTCGTCGATGTTGACAGCAGGCTTAACCAGCCAAATAACGGAAATGGTTGGTGTTGGACAATCTTTGCCAAAAACGGCTCCTTTTGTCGATCGTATCGCCCTTGAAGCGGAAAAGAACCTGATCAAAGCCGCTATTGGCACAGGCGTGCAAACGGCTCTTGAGGGTGGCTCTCTTGACAAGAACTTTTTTAACAATCTGCGCATCGCTCTGTCTGATACGGTTGGCAAATCGTTGGCAGAAGAAATCGGTACCGCCAAGGCAGAAGGCAAAATAGATACGGTCACTCAGATCGTTGCCCATGCTGGTCTTGGCTGCTTAAAAGGCGCTGTTGCGAGTGGTGCTTGCACGGCCGGTGCTATCGGCGGGGCTGTGGGTGAAGCAACTGCTATGCTCCAGTTTAAACTGTGGGTGCAAGGCATTGTGAAAGAGGAAATGGGGGATCTTAATGGGCGCACCCCAACTGCGGAAGAGCAAGCGCGCATCACTGCAAGGATTGATGCTGAGTTTGCTGACTTTAGAGACCATGCCATTGATGTTGCACGGGCTGTGGGGGGATTTTCCGCTGCCCTTGCTGGTGGCGATGTTGATGCTGGCGCCGATGCTGCTGGTAATGCCGCTGCAAATAACTACCTCAGCAGTGCTCAAATAGCCCAGATGAATAAAGAATTAAAGGAGTGTCCTGACCTTTTATGTGAAGCAGAAGTGTCTGCGAAGTGGTCTGCGATTAGTACAGGGCAAGGTATAAGCTTTGGGGCTGGTATAGTAGCTGGTGTACCGGCTGAAATATACGATACGCTTGATGGTTTTTGGCAACTAGCCAAACATCCCGAAGAGACTTTGAAAGCGCTCAAAGATTTTTTCAGCAGTGATGAGATTTTGGCGACAATTGGTCGGACCCTTGGACAGTCCTATGTAGATCGCATTAATAAAATGGAGGAGGAATATGAGCGAGCCGGTGCTGGTGGATCCTTTAAAGCTGGTCTTGAATTTGGAAAATTATTGACTGAAACAGCATCCCTAATGACAGGAGTTGCTGGAGCAGCCAAGGGAGCCATAAAGCTTGGCGAAAAGGCTTGGATTAAATTCATTGCTAGGAAAGATTTTGCCCAATTCGCTTCCAAGAAAAATCTTGCCAAATTTGCAGCTCAAGGAGATCCTGCCAAACATGCGGCGAAGAAAGAACTAACCAAACTCGCTGCTAAAGAAAAAAAGCTTTGGCTAAAAAAGAAACCCACTAAATTTACCGATAGCAAATTTGGACAGACCTACACAGTTTATCGGAGAGACGATTTGTTTGATCCTAACAGAATTTCTGATTGGAAAAATAACAAAAAAACGGTATGGGGCACTAATATTGATAGAATGAAAGCAAGAAGAGCACCGATAGGATTTGATGGTAAGCCTGTTGAGTTGCATCACCTAAATCAAACCCCTGATGGACCCTTAGCAGAAATGAGCCATAAATTTCATAAAAAATATACTTCTGTGATTCATGCTAATCCAAAAACACATCAATCGCTCATAGATAGAAAAAAGTTTGAGAAGCAGAGAGAGGAATATTGGTATAAACTTGGTAATGGGTATGGAGAACAAGAAAACAGTAGTTTAGGAGGAATAATCAATATGAAATGGGGCATTATAGGTCTAAATTTTGACAGATGGAGACAGGAGCATCGGCAGTAATGCTCTACGGTTGATGAAAAGAGAAAAAAGAAATTTGGAGAAATAATTGATGAAAACCTATACCTTAGATGATGTTTTAGAATTAGTTGATAAATATAATGGTGATATTATCAATTTTGGTACTGAAGATGACGCAGTTGATGATCTCGTGATTGAAAGGGCGGAGAAAGCTCTCGGTTTACAATTCACATCGTCTTACAAGAGTTTTTTAGAACATTGTAAAGGCGGGGACATTGGTGGTGATGAAATCTATAGTCTTTATGAGTATCCTATAGGTGTTTCTGTTAATGACATTGTTTTTCAGAACTTAAATGATAGAAAAGATGGTTTTGCAACACCAGAACAGCTTGTTGTTAGTAGAACAGACTTTGGTGAAACCTTTTATTTTGATTATACACAGTTTAGGGATGGAGAATGCCCACTTTATGTCATGCTTCCATCTGAAGATTGCGAATATTACGCTAGCAATTTTTATGAATTCCTTTGTAAAAGAATTAAAGAAAGCGTGGGAGAAGAGATACCTGAAGGTGACCAATCGATTGAAAAGATTGAGAACACTCCCGCTCCGCAACCTATCCCTTTTTACAAGAGTTTTTGGAAAAAACTATGGAAGAGAGGCAATTGATAGGGGAAATACGGAGCGTTTATAACGCAAGTTTTGAGGATCATCTATGAAAACCTATACCTTAGCTGATGTTGCAGTCTTAATTGATAAAGTGAATAAATATGATGATGAGATTATCCATTTTCGTACTGAAGATGATGCAGTTGATGATCTACGGATTGAAAAGGCGGAGAAAGCTCTTGGTTTACAATTCACATCCTCTTACAAGAGTTTTTTGAAACATTATAAAGGTGGGGACATTAGTGGTGAAGAAATCTATAGTCTTTATGAGCATCCTATAGGTGTTTCTGTTAATGACGTTGTTTTCCAAAACTTAAATGATAGAAGAGATGGTTTTACGACACCAGAACAGCTTGTCGTGTGTTACGCTGATTTTGATGAAACCTTTTATTTTGATTATACGCAGTTTCGGGATGGTGAATGCCCACTCTATGTCAGGTTTCCATTGGGCGATTCTGAATATTACGCCAGTAATTTTTATGAATTCCTTTGCAAAAGAATTAAAGTACACGCGGGAGTTGAGATACCTGATGGAGACCAACCAATTGAAAAGATTGAGCACACTCCCACTCCGCAACCTATCCCTTTTTACAAGAGTTTTTGGAAAAAACTATGGAACAGGTGAAATTGATAGAGGAAATATGGAGCGTTTATAACGCACGTTTTGAGGATCATCTATGAAAACCTATACCTTAGCTGATGTTGCAGAGTTGGTTGAGAAATATAGTGATATTGTTGATTTTGGCACTGCAGAGGATGCGGTTAGTAATGAAAGGATTGAAGAAGCTGAGAAAATTCTTGGTGTAAAGTTTACAACTTCTTATAAAGACTTTTTAAAAAATTATAAAGGAGGAGAAATTGGAGGTGATGAAATATTTAGCATTTATAACGCAAGTTTTGATAAGTGTCCTGCTGGTGATATTGTTTTCTATCATTTGACGGATATAAAAAATGGTTTCGCAAAACCAAATCAGCTTGCCGTGAATAGAACTGATTTTGGTGAAACATTTTATTTTGATTATTCTCAGTTTTGGGATGGTGAATGCCCACTCTATGTTGAAATTGCATCTGGAGATTCAGAGCATTACGCAAGTAACTTCTATGAATTTCTCTGTAAAAGAATTATGGAACATGCTGGGGGGGTAATGACGATGCAAACCAAAGATGCAACAGAGATTTTAAAAAGACTTGGCTGGGAGCCTCATCGCGATAAAATGGGTGATATGTTTGCTTATTATCACCTCCCCGATCGCATAGTGCGTATTCATTATGGTGTCATAGATTATGGACGGGATAGCGGAAGATTGTGGGTTTCTGTCAGTCTTACTACTGCTGCTTATTGTCTTGGCTGTGAATATGCTAACGGTAAAGAATCTCAACCTCTATATGAGAATATGCTGATTTCTTCAGAAGAGAATTTTGGAGTTACAGCACTGGAGTTTTTTGAAAGCCATGTCAAGGTAGCTTTAAACAAAGTGTTAGCTTGGGCGCAAGCACAAGATATTGAGAAAAAATTACGTGAAAAAGCTGCTAATCATTCTCTCGTTGCAAAGGCTCTACTCGGCGATACCGAAGCTTTAAGGAATTACAAACCTACATCTCAATTATACGTGCCAGAGTTTTCTGATTATGAAAAGATGACACAGGTTGAGCGCGTCATCTTTTTTGCTGAAGCTTATAAAAATAATGAATTGGATGACATTTTAACACGCAAAAAACCGAAACAGCGTTTGATGAGTCTCACAGCAGCAACGCACATTCTTAAAACCCAAGGATGGTTTGCCACAGAGTCTGGGAAAATGTGGTTAGTTTTGCCGGATCGTTTTATTCAATTTGATTTTGGTTTTATCCGTCTTCATTATGATTATAATGTTCATCTTGAAGCAGGGATCTCCAACGAAGATATTTCTGTAGCTTGCCATTATATTCACGATAGTAGAAAATGTAGGCAGATATCAGCTACAAATATTTATCAGTCTTTTAATACGATTGAGGGAGGGGTTTTTAGTGGTGTTGATAAAGGAATTGATATTTGTGTAGAGATATTGAATGAGCAAGAGTTGACAAAAATCTCTGAGCGGGTGATACAGTGGGCACGTGCCCAAGATTTACAAGCATCAATAGAAAGCAAAGCGCTTGTTCAAAAATATAGCTCTTGTCCCGATATCCCATGGCATTTGGCTTGTTTAGCATTAACAGGTCAAATTGATGTCTTGAAATCCTATCAAAATGCCGTAAAAGCAGGTACGATTTCTGAACATTTGGATGACGATGATGTGGAAAAATATGTTAATCACGCTGTTCAATTTACTGAAGAACATCTGAGCGTTTTAAAGGAGCGAAAGGCGGCGGATGCACGTATTGATGTGCAATCTTTAGCTCTCCTTAATACAGTTTCTGAAACATTAAAAATGATGAACTGGACAGTCTATCGCGACAAAAATTATAATTGTAATGCCTATTTTATAAGCAAAGACCGTATCATTAATATAATGTACAGCCTTGATAGAAAAGGAAAAACACCGATCGTTATATTCAAGGCTTCACTTTCAACACTTGCCTTTTCCACTGCTCATAGGGATGTTTTTCCCGAGAAGCCTCAATATATAGCTCTCAAAGAGGCAGAAGAAGTTTATACAGTTTCTAGTGTTGAAGTTGAAGAAGGCAAACTAAAGCAAATCTGTGTGGATATTCTTAAGTGGGCTGATAACCAAAACACCAACCAAATCATCTATGATTATGCGGCTTTGCCAACAAATAGTGAATTTTGCCTTGCAGAATTTCACCTTATTGCACTTATTTTGACTGGCAATGTCAAAAAACTTAAGTTTTATAAGGAGAGTTTTCAAAGAAAAAACCGTCTAGGCTTTGTAGATACTATCACAAAATATGATATTGACAACGCGCTTACTCTTGCCCAGCGTTGTTGAACAGGTTTTCCTAAAAACGTTCCGATTTTGAGCTTGGATCCGCAAACAGTATCTGTTGCCTCCAAAACAACTTTTGTTGAAGTGGCAGGGGAAGTGGATGAAGCAGATGATAATGATAACTATCTCACCATGGAAAGTGCTGATTTTTTTAAGCCTTTCAAAAGATAGTTTATAACTCATAAGAAATGCTATCAAGAGCATTATGGTACTTAGTTTTGAGGATTTTGAGGGTTCCTTTTCCCCCCTTATATATTTTTTTTCAATCAAAAATAAAATAATACATATAAGAAGCACCCCCAAAGTCCCCCAAAACTAATGATGGGGAGTGCTTTGAAGGTTCACTGTTATATTGTTTAATATTTTATAAGATTTCCAAATTGCCTCAGTGCGATGTCTTATGACTTTTCACTAAAGGATGCTGTTCATAACGTATGATAGGTCGACTGCCTTGGGAGCTATTGTCTCCAGAGATTTCACGAAAAACCGTCATCGTTTATTCCACGCTGTATTGCTTGAATGATGGGAATAATTCGTGAGGGTTGAATGTTTCCAATCATAGATAAAGTGACATGAGGGATAAAAATGGTTCCACGCTCGGTACGGTCATAGGTAAATTGATCATCTCCATTAAAAGCCGTTAGATAAAAAGCACGGTCTGTTTGATATTCTCTTCGTTCCAGATTGGCTAAAAAACCAGACAATTCATCACGCACCATTAAGAGACCACGGGGGGCTTTTAAGAGTTCCCTAAGCTTTTCGACCATGACATCATTGATAATAAAACGTCGTTTACCAAGAGTATCATCATTATTTTTACGAGTAGAAACTAAGCGGTGTGCAAAGTGATTATGCCAATCATATTCGCAATATTAGAAAATAGTAATCTATCATTACTTACTGATACGGAGCGCAGTATTGTAGAAAATAATTTGCTTCAATTACCAAGTAAATAAAAATACAGTTGATTAAGGAAATTTTTGCTTTGTATGAAGCACACGTAAAATACGCACAACGCCATTTGAAATATCATAAATCATGATATAATTTGGATGTACAATAAGTTCACGTGTATTTATAATTCGTCCTAAACGACCAAGAGTAGGAAATTTAACAAGTTTTTCTACTTTTTCAGATAAAAGTTGATCAAACTTTAAGGCAGCAGAAGGATTATCTTGTGATATGTATTCACGGATCTTTTTGCGGTCAACGTGTGCTACTTGTGTCCAAATTAGCTTCATAAAGTTGATCTATCGAGTTTACTTTGTGTTTTTAGGCGCCATTCCTTTGCTTCTGCTTCGATTTCTTCAGAAGATATTATATCACCTGCATTAGCAGAATTTATTCCTAATTGAACTTGTTCCCGAAACCATAAATCGTATGCACTTTTTTCTTTTTGTTCTTTTACGATATCGCGCATATAATCGCGCAATAATTGTGCAGCAGATCTATCACACGCCTTTGCTGCTTTGGAAAATTCATTTTTTAATACATCATCGACGCGAAAGGTAAATGTTGTCTCAGCCATTTTACGACCACTTAATGTGTTACAAAGTAGTTCTAATGTAATGTATTTTTACTATTTCTTCAATAGGTACTATTAGAATGGATATTTTATATCTATTTTGCATTTTCATAGGGTTGAAAGAGGCGCCCATGCCAAACCCCGCGGCACATCACGTGTAATGCCCTGCGCATGCGTAAAAGAACACATCATTTAAAATCCTATAACGTTGCGTCATAGGACAGATTGTGCACTCTCCAGGTTGATGAGCTTGAGAAAGCCTTGTCCGTCTTTACGTGACAAGGTTTTCTTTTTATGCCGCGTCGTTATAACGTTGTTGTTTCGCTTGCTCGATTACATTGATAAGATCTGATTGTAACCAACGCGATAAAAAACCAAATTTTAAAGGTTTTGGGAGAGAGCCATTAGTTACATGACGGCGGAA
>NZ_JBHIOH010000089.1:0-1178 GCF_042195375.1 Bartonella sp. CL100XZDX
AAAACAGCGCGAATATGATGATGCAATGTATGGTTCTTACGAACAACAACACCGTTTGCGTCCTTGTGATGTGCTTTAAAATCTAAAGGCGTTTTTAAAAGCGCCCCCCTCTTTCCTCTTATTAAATTATCGGATGGAGTAAAATTATGAATAATCCTATCGCTATCGCAAATAACACGGTTAACGGCGAAAGCGTTCAAACAGTCAATGCTCGTGACTTACATACCTTTTTAGAAAGTAAACAAGATTTTTCTACTTGGATAAAAAAACGTATTATGACCTATGCTTTCCTTGATGGAAGGGACTTTATTCGCTTCCACAAAAAAATGGAAGCGAACAATGCCATAGCAGTAGAATACTATCTTACCTTAGACATGGCGAAAGAGCTTGCCATGGTCGAGCGTAATAAAAAAGGAAAGCAAGCAAGAGAATACTTTATCGAATGCGAACGGCGTGCAAAGCAAGTTGTTACACCACAAATCGATTACTCAAGTCCACAAGCGATGATTGGCTTTTTGAATTACCTACAAGGACAAATAAATCAAAAAGATACTCTCATTGAAGATTTAAAACCAAAAGCAATGGCTTTGGAAAGCTTACAACGCTCTGAAGGGCTCTTCGGTCTTACAGAAGCCGCTAAAGTGCTCGAAATGCAACCAAAACAGTTCATTCTCTTCTTACAGAAAAAAAGATGGGTTTATCGACGCACTTTCGGGGCTCACTTATTGCCTTATCAAGACAAAATCCAAAAAGGACTAATGGATTGCTCAACCCTCACTATTCAAACCGAAAATGGAACTGAAAAAGTCATTCCTTCCGCAAAAATCACCACAAAAGGCATGGGACTGCTGTCTCAAGAGATTAAAAGACAAAACATGCATTAAGGGAAATAAACCATGGAAAAGAAATATGAACTTACTGATGAAACAATCGAAGTTGATGGCAAAATCCTTCACCGCATTCGTGCTTTAAGGGATTTTGATGATGTTAAAGCAGACGACCTAGGCGGCTATATCGAGAAAGAAGACAATCTAAGTCATCATGGTAATTGCTGGATTGGGGATTATGCAAAAGTCTATGGTGATGCCAAGGTTTTTGGTAATGCTAAGGTTTACGAAAATGCACAAGTTTACGGTTATGCACATGTTTACGGCAATTCTCGTATTTATGGCAAAGCA